>PBPV01000087.1 GCA_002724815.1 Methanobacteriota archaeon
CAGAGGTTCAGGAATATGTCGAGAACGTCATGAAAGAGGAGCAGGAACTGATTGAAGCGTTCCAAGTCTTCGACAAAGAAGGAACCGGGACCATTTCCGCTCGAAAGTACTTCGAAATTCTTACTGAGATCGGTGATGATCCGATTTCTGTAGATGATGTCTTGGAGGAATTTGCAGAACTTGGAATCGGAATAGATTCAGAAATCGATTATCGCGAATTGGCCAAATACATGGTCAGTAGTGAAGGTGGAGCTGAGCCAGAGCCACACAAAGTCGAGGTCATCATTCGAGATGCACAAATTGTGGATGGGAAACTCAAGGGCTATGCATACGCACATCCTAAACTCGGTGAGGGACCCGTAAACACTTCCAGTATTCTTGGAATCACTTACGACGAAAGAGCCACAGCGCGTGTCGAGACACGGAATACCATGTATGTTGTAGGTCCTACCGGTTGGGCAATATCCCCTGCAGATCATCCGTTCAACAACCCATACTCAGCTGGAGAACAAGTCAAGGTCGAGTGGAAGGGAGAATGGTGGGATGCACTCATCCGCGAGGTCTCCGGACAGCAGTATCTGATACACTATGTCGGATTTGACTCGAGCTGGGATGAGTGGGTTGGAACCGANCGCATCCAGAAAATTTCCTAATCAAGAGTGATTCAATTGTCAGGGAGTTCATACGAGAATTTCGCTGAATGGCTGGTCCTAGGACTGGTTGTATTGGCCACGATGTCAATTGGTATCGAGCCAGAGTCGGTACTGCAGGACGAACTTGAAGTGACCAACTTATCCGGTACAATCACATTGGCGACCCGGGCATCAATGGACGTACTGGGCCTCGAGGATTTTGACAAGGGCGCGACAGCAAACGTGAACGTCGACGTACAGAATATTGCAAGTGCAGACTGCGATAATTGCACAGGGACATTGATTCAAGGGCCCGTCAACATCACTGGCCTTACAGGAGGCGGGAGTGGACGTGTTGAAGCCACGATTGAAGTCATCCANATGCGAGAACATGTCGGTGAAGGACTCATCGCCAGAGAGTGGTTTTCCTTCCTTTGGGATGTCACCGGAGGCGACGATTTTTCTTGGGATGTGATGATTGTTCACTCCCCACCCGCTTGGCAGCCAGAGGATCGGTACAATGCCGGATTTTTAGACAATGAAACCAGGACCGGGCCATGGATTCTAATTGACTCCATCGTTGAAGGCACTCAGGTCGCACAGGGGTGNCTTCCAGATCGCTCTATGCCCTGTTTGATTTCCAATCCTGATGTANACCTGATGTCCACATTTTCGCCAANAAANATCCCCACAATTGTGCCACACCCAGAAGAATGGGTTGCAATTGAGAATCTTGCCAATGTGGGCAATTCAACGAGTAAGACCGAACAGTTGAGAGATCTAATGCAATTGAGTGGACAGACGAATCACCTGCAGGCTTGGTGCATTGGAGAAAATGGNGACCCAANTGAGGCATCTGCATGGTCTGCGAGTGGGATGGGAGGAATATCGGTCGCACCCATGGGCATTTACCTGGAAGCACTGGCATTGTCCAGCCCATCATTTGCTCCGGTCAGCGGCACTTGGACAGAAATCGATTATGAAAATCGAGGATGTGCAGCACTGGTCGATGATGACGAAAATTTGCGGATGGGCTTTTCGATTAACGAAGCATAANTCCCATNTTGAGATTTTTTGNNAAAAACAACTNCNCCCACATGATGAAATACGACCGATGCCCCCTATGGGGGCATGAAGCGAAAAGCACTGCTGATTGTCAGCCTACTTGTTTGCATGTCAATGCAGACCATCATGGCTGAATATGGAAATGTCCCTGCTCCGAATGACCAATATGGAAACAGCGACACATTGAGCATCGATGGTACAGTCATCACCAAGATGGCAAGCGTCGGTGGCGACGTCGAACTTCAAGCAATGACTCGGGGGCACACGAGTGAAACCATTGTCACTGCAGACATTCATCGAACCAACGTCGAACCCATTGATTTCATTGGCCAATTTGGCAGTTCTTCTACAACCATTGGCGATCTTGTTGGTACGGTCGTNTTGACCAAGACCGGCGTTCACGAAGACGATGGGAACACTGCCATTTGGGATGGGACATTCACTCTACCTGTCTCTGAGGTTGGTGGTGTGTATGCGGCTTCATTTACCGCAGAACATGGTTCCTTACAAGCGGTTGATAATCCCACACAATATTCAGAAATCTTCCGTCATGAATTTGAAAAGGTCCTGCGAGCAATCGATGACTCTTGGGACATTGCGAATCCTACATCAGAAATTCAAGGTGAATTCGACATCTTAGAGTTTCAAGTCGTCACCAATGGAGGTTGGTCGGAGTTTGTCGATACCGCCACAGAAGGAAGTGGACCCGGAAGTTGGCAGGCGATGATTGATGCAGCCGACCAGTACAATCTATCGGAAGGGGCACAGTTCCTTGAGTTCCTGATGGAATTCCTCGACTCTGGTGACGTTGATGCTTCATTGGCAATGGTCACTGGATTGATGACCTATCTCAACGATTTCCCTCTACCTCGTGCCATGGATCAGTTTGACGATATGGCAGACTACATGATGACATTTGACCCGATTGAAAACTTCACCCGTTTTGAAGGAACAGACCAGTTCGAGGCGGCTTACAACGCAATGCTTGGCAGCAATGAGTGGGATGCGTTGACCGGTGCCCTGGATGATTTGGCAAACAATACCAAGCAATTCGAGGCGGCGCAGACGTTGATGCGTAACGTTGCACTACTTTCAGTATCCGTACACCCCGAGGCACTCATCGAAGGAATCGAAGCGTATCTTGAGCCACTCATGAACGAGGATATTGACAATATGACGGCCATGCAGAAGTTCATCGTCGGTATGGCCATCCAAGATGTCGAAGTGGTTGACAGCGATGGCGATGAGCGACCAGAACAGATTATTTGGGAATATGAGCAGTTGATGGAGACGCCTGAAGGGCAAGCTTGGACTGCAAATATGGAATCAGGTGATGGATGGATTAACGATGCGTTTGATGATTTCAATTCCCTACCTGAAGACTGTCTGAACTACTTACTCGATTCGTTTGATGACCCCGCTTGGGGAGATGCTGGTGAAGCCCTCGGTGAATTCGGTTCATGGATGGCCAATGCTTCAGGTGGTGCTAGAAGTGCAGAGTGGCATCCAGAATCGGATGAAGGGGATGAAGAATCTGACGATGGTACTTCTTCGGAAGGAGAATCTCAAACGATTATTTTCGAAGAGTTATATGATGTCGAAACGACACTCTATGACCCCAATGTGCTGGACCTAGGTGTCAGGTTGGAGGTCTCGGGCCCTGACGACGAATCCAAGTATCCTGAAACATTTACGATGTCGATGACCGATTCCTATGGTCAAGTTGAGTCGGCGGTTCTTGTGTTTGACAATGACGAACGTGCATATTTCGGACGCTTGACAGCAGATTCAGTCAAAAACAATGTATGGACGTTTAGTCAACCCTTGGAAAATTATGCCTATGCCGATGAAGTGTATGAGGCCAAGATTGAACTCGAACCTTTGCAGTCAAGCGTTTTGATTGGATTGACCTACGAAAGTGGCTTGGATGAAATGTTCGTTGGTTCAGCACTCGGAGTTCTTGTGGATCAAGATGAGACGACCTCTGTTGACGCTCCATATGTTGTCGATTCCCTCTCCTACGATGCTTACGGGCCGGTCGCAGATGCTGAGGTCGATATCGCGATTCTACGAGTCTCACCGCAAAAGGGATCTGAAGCGGCTGCTACACTGTCTCCAGAAGGAGGCGTCGATTACACCTCGGGTTCAACCAACATCGTTGCTGAATACAATGGTGATGACCTTGATGGAGATGTCGAAGGCACTTTAGAGACCTTCACAGGTAATGAAGAAAGAAATGGAGAAGAGCATCCGCAAGCAGTTCAGAATGTGAACGAAGATTGGGAAGAAATCGAACGCTCAGGCATGGGTAGCACTTGGGGTGCAAGCCATAGTGATTCACTGCCGGTAGCGGGTGGTTTGGCCGACGTCGCTACAAGAGGTACCACAGAATCCGGTCTTGAGTTCGAATTCATTCAGCAAATGCCACTACCAGGAACCGCAGGATGTGCTCGTTCTCAAGGTAGCAGCGGAGGAGGATACGTCAGCATTGGATGGGATTACGGGCTTTTCACATCCTATGATGATGAGAATGAGGAGACTACTTACTATGACAAGCCCGACCTTGACACCCTGACAATCAATTGGGGTGATTCAAGTGAAGAATACGAGTATCGATATGGACAAGACGATGACTATCGTGAAGACGGTTGGGAAGGACACTCCTATGCCGACAATGGGGATTACTGGATCGAAATCACATACACGCCCATCGATGGATATTCCCCAGTGACTCACTCATTCAACTACTTGGTTGGTGATGATGAATCTGGATTCAGAATCTACGATGGTGAAGAGCCCTACACAACCGACTGGGTCGAAGAGGGATGGTGCGACTTGCAAAATTTCGAGCGACATTTGCCAACTCCAGAAATCATTGATGCATTCATCACAGATGGGCCGCTTGAGGTCATGGATGAGCAAATTTTCACCACTGATTCGGATGGCATGGCTACAATGACTGCCACCCCATCCTTGCCAGGGTTGTACATCAGTGTCGTACAAACCAAGCATACACGTGATGGTTCAGAGATGACGGGGCTCGGACTCAACTTGGTCGCTGTGACANAGGCATCGATTTCACTCGGTGGAGATCTTGTTGAAGAAACCACATTTGCGGGAATTCCAGTCTACACCGCCACCCCAAACAGTGACAATCTGGTCAACATTGATGTGGCCACATCTGGGATGGGCGATGAGGAATTCACAGTACAACTGATGGTTGAACCTCTCCCGATGAACGTCCCCTTCCCTGATATCGATATGGAAAGTTGGGAGGGGCAATCTGAAGAAATCGAATTCCGATCTGGAACGTCGACAAATGGTGACAACTTCTACCTCGATGCGCCCATGAGTTTGGTCGTCAGCATGATCATGGAAGAAGGTGCATTGTGGCCAACTGCAATTCATTTCGGAGTGATTCTAAACAACCCGGGCACACTGGATTTTGATGGAACATTGGGACCGGGCCAAACCACCAACATTGCATTAGACGAAGAGTATGGTGTTGCGTCACGCATTCTAGCGATTGCAACACCAAAGGTCGGTCTTGACCCCGCATCGGTGGACCTATCAGCATTCACTGAAATTCTGTATGGAGATGTAATCCGCGAACAAGTGTTTGGATGGGTCAACTTTGAGCAGAACCTAGAAGCAACCTGTGAGGAATTGGAAGGTTGGCACGAAGAAGTGTGGGATGATAATGGCCAAGATGATTATTTCAGAATGCAACTTACCGATGATTCAAACGAATATGTACACCCTCATGAATACTCACCATATGCTGTATTGACGGATGCAGATGGGCTTGTCATTCAACCAGAATCTGATTGGAGTCAGAGTGAACGGGAGGAGGCAGGAAATTTCTATGCAAATTTTGATCTCAGTGCTGGAGAGTATCGACTGACCGTTGATTCAGGATATTTTGATTTGGAAATATCGGAAGCGGAAGATGAAGAACACGGGGGCACATATTGGGCATTTGACGTTGAAGACAATCGAGTTTGTTCGAACGAAGAACAATTGGAAGGTCAGGAAGAGGAAGATGCTGTGTTCGATTTGTTCGACGAAATTTTCGGCAGTCTTGACTCATTTGCTTGGGGACTGGGTTCAAGTGCAGACTTGCACTTGCCTGACCTCTCATCACCTCAAGATGACTACACCGTGATTGCCATGGTGCAAATCGGTGAAGGCGAGGGTGCAACCCTCATGGCAGCCCTGGATGAAAAGGTCGCTGAGCCGAACCCCGAGCCCCCAGTCATGATGAACATGTCACTGAGCTTTAGTCCAGCTGATCCATTGCCAGGAGATGTTGTACAAATCACGGCCATCGACAATCAAACAAAGCAACCCATTGAGGGACTTTCAGCAGTTCTGATTCGCAATAATATCACGCTGTATGGTCTGATTACAGATGACGATGGACGCATCTCGTTTGGAGTCACAGAGGGTGAAATTTTGATTCGATTCTCTGGTGAGATGTACAATACAGAGGAACTCCTCATCATCGTCACCGAAGAAGGTGTTGAAACTGGAGATGGAGAGAATTTGCCGGTCGACTCTGACGGTGACGGAACCGTCGATTCCGAAGATGCATTCCCGGACGACCCCAGTGAATGGTTGGATTGTGATGGAGATGGAATCGGTGACAATGCGGATGATTCAGATTCCGTTTGTGATCCAAATGATGCCATCGACCCCAATGGTCCAGATGCAGTTCCAGGTTGCACGGATTCAACAGCACTGAACTACAATTCTGCAGCAAATACCAATGATGGTTCTTGCGAATATGATGGAACTGTCAACCCAAACAATCCTGATGACCAAACAAACACGACGGGTGATAGCAATGATGGAGATGGGGATGAATCCA
>PBPV01000088.1 GCA_002724815.1 Methanobacteriota archaeon
ATGACGCATAATCTTCCAAGGCCATGTGAATGGATTGCCCCAATCACGAATCGGATATCTCAATTGACCCATCATTTCTTTGGGTACTTCCTCATCAACACCATAGACTTGAGGTCGCTTATCATGCGGCATGTAATAGGTCCCAAAGATGATGTCCCACAACGGTAGAAAACCAGAGTAATTCGAACAATGCGCTTCCTTCTCATTTGCATGATGCCAATGGTGGAATTCTGGCGTCTGAATGAGTCGATGCAATGGTCGGAATCGCCAACTGACATTTGCGTGTAAGAACAGGCCGGTGATGAGTTGCAATGCCGCCAGAACACCGCTTGTTTCCGGATTGAATCCGGCGAACAGTAGGAAAAAGAAACCCGGGGCTATCAGCGCTAGATCCATTGGATGAATTCTAAATCCACTGATCCAATCCATGTGCTCGGGCGAATGATGAATCGAGTGGAATTTCCACAACTCTGGAACTTCATGATACCAGCGATGGGCCCAGTATCCAACGAAATCGAAGAGGAGGAAGGCCACCAACGGTTGTATGCTGGGAGGAATCATATCCACGAGACCAAAGTAACCGACGATGAGACCGAGAGCCCAAGTGAACGAGAATAGGCCCACGATAATGAAGAAAAAAACNCCAAATACGTTTAGGAAAGGNGCAGATAGNGCATAGGCCAAATCGAGCTTCCACTTTGGTCTACGGATATTCTGANCTTTNTGACGAGGGAAGATTTTCTCCATCGGNACAACAAGGATGAACAGGACGATGATGGTGAATAAGGACTCAAATTGATAGTACCATAACGAATAACCAACGATGGCAAGAACCACGATTCTGCCCAGCAGAACCCAATACCAAGCGGGCGGAGCAGGCATGATGGGGAGACCGTCTTCACCAATGGATTCTGGATCAATCACAGTGTCCATAGGCCCCATTACAAACTCTGAAATCGAATATATGAATGGTGTGGACGAATGTATCGAATCGCACTTTTCGCTTCAGTTTGGTGACGGTCAATATTGAAGAGATGTCGCGAACGCCGTTGACGTATGGGCGAAAATGTGCGTAACGTGATTATCATTGGTTCTGGACCTGCGGGATATACTGCAGGACTGTATACTGCACGCGCCATGCTAAATCCGCTAATGTTTGCAGGCTACATGTCTGGTGGACAACTAATGCTCACCAGTGANATCGAAAATTTCCCGGGTTATCCAGAGGGAATCGGTGGNCCGGAGATGATGCTCGATTTGCGAGCNCAAGCTGAGCGATTCGGCTTGGANGTNCAGGANCGNAACGTTGGNAGNGTCGACTTTAGTTCGCGNCCNTTCAANGTTGAAACNGAAGGAGAGGAATTCTTTGCTCANGCCGTCATCATTTGTACCGGAGCCGAGGCCATCTGGTTGGGAGCAGAAGGTGAGGAAGAGCAGAAAGGNCGTGGAATTTCGACCTGCGCCACTTGTGATGGTGCGTTTTTCAGAGATGAGGAAATCATTGTCGTTGGTGGTGGAGATTCTGCCATGGAAGAAGCAACATTCCTGACCCGATTTGCGTCCAAGGTCACTCTCATTCATCGTCGTGATGTCTTCAGAGCCTCGAAGGTCATGTATGATCGAGCCGCTAATCATCCGAAAATCGAAATCCAAACCTTCCGCCAAGTCAAGAAATGGTTGTCCGATGAAAAGGGACTCAGTGGAGCTGTTCTTGAGGACCCTCGAGATGGTTCTGAACATGAAATTGCCTGTACTGGCGCGTTCATTGCCATCGGACACAAACCCATCACGCAATTTTTGGGTGGACAAGTGGAAACCGACGACGAAGGATATCTGGTGCATTCCGAGCATACCATGACGGATGTCCCCGGTGTTTTCGCGGCTGGGGATGTCGTCGATACACGCTACAGACAAGCCATCACCGCAGCCGGACAAGGTTGTCAAGCGGCGATAGATGCCGAGCGTTGGCTTGAAGAGAACGTCCATTGAGCCGAATGCATGGCAGGACTCTCCGATGGGGATCGAGCGCGCTATGCGCGACACCTCACATTGCCACAAGTCGGAGAAATCGGGCAATCGAAATTGAAGCATTCTCGAGTTTTTTGCGTCGGAGCAGGCGGACTGGGTTCTCCTGCGCTTCTGTATTTGGCTGCAGCTGGAATTGGTCACCTGACCGTCATCGATGATGACACCATCGAACGAAGCAATCTACAGCGACAAATATTGCATGCAGATGATGACGTTGGAATCTCGAAGGCGGAGTCCGCAATGTTGCGATTACGCGAATTGAATCCCACCATTTCAATCGAAGTATACGCTGAAAGATTGACCTCTGAGAATGCCATGCAACTGATTCAGGGCCATGACATCGTCTTGGATGGTACGGACAATATCCCCACCCGATACTTGATCAACGATGTTTGTGAAATACTTGGCATGCCTTGGGTCTATGGAAGTATTTACAGATTTGAGGGGCAAGTTTCTGTATTCAATTTGAATGATGGTCCAACCTATCGAGATCTCTTCCCAACACCTCCACCACCTGAAGCTGTACCCTCATGTGAAGATGGGGGAGTCCTGGGGGTTCTTCCGGGCGTCATCGGCTCAATTCAAGCCACTGAAGCCATCAAGGTCTTGATTCAAATCGGTGAACCTCTCAGAGGCAAGTTGCTGGTATACGATGCATTGGACATGTCCATGCGGACGTTAACCTTCTCAAAGATCGAGAGAGAGCCTGTGACCGAACTCATTGATTACGAGGGCTTTTGTGGAACCAAACCGATGCAAATGCCATTTACTGAAATTGGGCCCACAGAGTATTGCCAAAGAAGGAATGAAGGTTGGAATCCATTGTTCATCGATACTCGAAATACGATTGAAGCCAGTATTGTTTCCCTGCCAGAGACAGATTCACTGATTCCACATGAGGAGATTTTACTCGCAGATTTGCCAAATGATCGAGACATTGTCTTCTACTGCCGAACCGGAGGACGTTCGGCGATGGCAGCCTATGCATTATCGCAAACGGGATTCAATCCCGCAAAATTGTACAACTTAACGGGTGGGATTCATGCTTGGCACTCCGAGATTGACCCGAACGTCCCGAAGTACTGACTCATAGGTCATTTTGAGGACCATGTTCAAAGGTCGTCGACAACGGCCGTAGGCCGTTCTCATGGCATCAATCATAGTCGCAGATGAGCAGGAGGGGCGAAGGAACCTCCTTGCGGGTACTCTTGAGAGAGAGGAGTACTCGGTGACTCGTGCTGGGACTCTGCGACAATGTGAAGCCACTGCATTGGCCACCATGCCCGATGTGGTTCTACTCGATGGAGAATGGAAAACGGGGGATGCCATCGATGCTGCCAGTCGACTTTCGTCGGATCCAGAATTCAATCTGAAATGCAGAATCGTGATTCTATCCTCGTCCGTTGGAGAAGAATATTTGGTTTCTGCTGCCAAAGCGGGTGTTTCCGAGGTACTGCCAAAACCGGTTGACATGAGCAAATTACTGGCACAATTGGATAAACATGCGAAGAAAATGTTCGTCGAGCCCCCCGCAGACATTCGCACCGGTTCAGGTACCGGGTTTTTCGAAGTGAGCGTGACACCCGGGGACCCCTCTTGGTCACTCCCTATTTTGCAAGAATTGCTGGGCGAAGGAGCCATCGATGACGAATTTATCACCGGCTTGGTTTCACGCTTCGATGAAGATATTCATGTGGAGAATGATGTCCTGGAGCGTCTTCTCCGTTTGGCTTTTGATGAGCTGATTTTAGGAGCTGAAGTGAACATCGAAATGGATGAAGAATTGTCTGATGAAGAGCGAAAAATTGCGATTGATTCTGCGAAATCAGAGCGGCGCTCAAGACTTATTGACGCCATGGAGTCTCAAGCAGAAGCCATCGAAGAAGAACTCGATGAGCAGTTGGAGCGATTGTTAGACCCACCGGAAAAAGTCGCCATTCTCACGGAGTTCAACGGAATGGTCCCTGTCGACCCCAATGCGTTGCAAATGACTCGACTGTCATTGGAAATCATTCGTGATCTGTTTTGGGACATGGGAATCCCTGTTCGTGAAAAATTGGGCATGTATTCCACGCAATTGGAAGATGCCCAACAAATGGTTCTCGATTGTCTAGATGCATTGCCGGAGGCCCCGGATGAAGAGGAATGAGAATGACCAAAGTCTCATCTGCGAAGAAAGAATTGGGCCTTGTTGAACGACGAGATTACGTTCGATATCTCAAAGAAAGTAATTGGGGAAAACAGCGGTGGCGCATCGGTTTCGGACTGTTGTTCATCGGAACATGCTTGGTGATTGGTTACTTCTTGTTCAGGCACCAAGATAGTGTAATCCAAATCTTTGANCAGGCGGGTTCAATTGGAGTCATCGGNTTTGTANTCGCCATATCTATAGCAATTATACTTCTATTGCCNACACCGATTTTGAAGATTTTTGCAGGTGCTGTTTTCCCATTACACATTGCACTATTCATCAATTTCATCGGGACCATTTTGGGAGGNTTCGGTGCNTTCTTCTTTGGGCGATGGTTGTTCAGAGATAGCCTAGCCGAAGTNATCGCTAGCAACCGAAAATTGAGTCGGATTGAATCCGCAATTGAAGAAGAAAGTCTACGAATCTCGATCCTTATTCGGCTTTCTCCCCTAATCCCCGATGAGTGGCTAAACTACATCATGGCAGCCGGACCGGTCGACACCAAGACATTTGCAATCTCAAATTGTGCTAGTATTGTCTACTGTTTTGCTTACGCGTATTACGGTTGGGCCGTCGGCAAATTGGCATTCAGCCAAGGAGGTTTGGAGGGTTTCTCGGAATCACCTAGCGCTGTGGTCATGTTGGTTGTCGGGATGATTGCAACTTTGGTTGTCACAGTCATCGTCACACGGGTCACAATGCGGGCACTGAGTGATGTTATTGAAGATGGGGAGGATGCATAATGTGCGAAGGATGGAACCCGCATCCTTTGTATGTGACACTCCGCTCGCTTTTTTCGGAGGGCACTGAATGACGCAATCTCAACTACCTCATATTTGGGGTGCAGATTGGAAACCGAGAGTCCACCTTGATTTTGAGTCAGAGATTGAAATCTCGGATGTCAAAAGCGAATTGATTCGATTCATCGCTGAGAGACACGATGGGCACCTACGACTTGTTAGTTGGATTTTCGACGAGGTTTCAAGCGAATACGAGAATACCTCGCTTGATGGTCCTGCATTTCATTTGTTCAGCGAATCTTTGGCTCAAAAATTGCAAGAGAACTTGTCCAAGCGAGCTGAAGAATCCGGTATCATGGCGACAGAAATCATTCCCCGAAGAGGGGGTTCTCTGCACCTTTCCCGAAGGTCGCAGCGATTTGTTCTCGATGTGCGATTGTGCATGCGCCGAATGGCACACGAGGCCACCATCAATGTTGATCAGCGATTTGAATGGCAGCGGTGGATGACACGAACTCGAGCTCTAGATCAACACCTGAAGGATATCTTCACCACCGGCATCGAAACACCCGATGGAGGACGTTTCGGAGGCAAAGGTTTCCGTTCGACTTGGCAAGAAGGAGTGGTTGCTTGTGCATCCGCCCTGAATTTGGCCAAAGATTTGCCCTCGGGCAACCAACATACAGGAGACATTGTCGCTCCGATGATTCGAGATATTGGCCTGACAATGGCGATGGGNCAGACACCGACAGAGCTGTTCGCGGCTCAGGTTGGCAAGGCAGACTCGTTGATGAACGGAGGAAACCAAGGNGCNGGAGGGCGAGACTTGCACATCGGGAACATGGCGATGGGTGTTTTGCCTCCCACCGCACCATTGCCGATCGCCAGCGCAACGACAACAGGAATTGCGCTTGCAAGCCAGCGTTTGGGCATGTCACGATTCCAATTGGCACCCGTTGGTGAAGGATGTTCTTCTTCTGGTGAATTCTGGGAGGCCATGAATTTCGCTGGCGCCAGAGGATTGCCCATCGCCTTCATGATTCAGAATAATCAAATCGCACTCGATACCTTTGCAGTGGGTCAATCAGCAGCCGAAACATGGGGGGACAAAGGCGTAGCCATGGGAATCCCATCCTGGACGATCGATGGTTCGAATCCAGCCAATTTCTACACCAGTACTGCCGTGGCCAGAGAATTCGCACTTGAGGACGGAGGGCCTGTTTTGATTCATGTCGAAACCATGCGTGGCTGTGGGCACGCTCATCACCACGATGATTTGTACCTTGGCGCCCCATCAGGGAATCCACCAGGATATGCTGACAAGGATTTACTCGCNTACTGGGAAGCGAAGGATCCCTTGCCAAACCATCGCTCACTCCTCATTTCACTAGGGGTCGAGGAAAGAACACTGGCCGCTATGGAAGAGGAAGAGCAAGCGTATGTCGATGCCGGTCGAGCAGAAATGGAAGCCATGTCTTGGCCTGAAGGAGACACTGTCCGATTTGGTGTGACCAGCCTCCATGATGCCGATTCCCATGAAATGCAGTTGAANCGTGTTTCNACCGTTACGGACCCTGTAGAAGGCGCTGTAGAACCCGGTGAAGTCACATTGCAATTCTCAAAGGAAGCCAATGCTTGGTCCTATTCACGTTCAATCCAGAACGCCATGGTTGCGATNGCCGAACGCTATGGTGCATCAACAGTGTTTATGGGCGAAGATATGGAAGTNGCNGGTGCCTTCGGAATGAATGTCCCCCTNAAAAATCAAGGCCATTCGGATTTGCTACTCGATATGCCCCTCTCTGAAGCCGTCATCATTCACGCTGCGACGGGGGCCGCTTTGGGCGGAATGCGCCCGGTCGCCGAAATTCAGTTTGGTGGATTTGCCGCTCTGGCCATGAATGCGCTGATCAACAATGCTGCACAAATTCGATGGCGGTGGGGTGCTGAAGTGCCCATGGTCGTTCGAATTCCGCTCGGCGCAAAAACCCGTAGTGGACCATTTCATGCAAATATGATTGAATCTTGGTTCCTCAATGACCCTGGTTTGGTCATTGTCTTTCCTTCCAACCCCCAAGACGCATACGACCTCTTGGTTGAAGCAGCATCTCTACCTGACCCCGTGGTCTACCTCGAGCACTTGGGGATGTATGGATTGAGGGGAGGACTGACCGGATGGGGGGATCGTATCCATATGCAAGTCGATACCGAAAGTGTCGAGCATGCCATCAAGTCAGGAGAAACTTACAAGATAGGTAAGGCCAATGTTGTTCGTGGTGGTTCAGACGCCACCATCGTGACATGGGGGGCAATGGTTCACGTTGCCCTAAAGGCGGCTGAAGCGTTATCCACAGAGGGTAAGGAAGTCGAAGTAATCGATTTGAGAACCTTGGCTCCATTCGATTCAGGCACGTGTGTTGACAGTGTCAATCGCACAGGTCGCCTCTTGGTTCTACAAGAGGCACAGTATACCGGCGGATTGGGACACACNATNAGNAGTCGGATTCAGGAGCAATGNTTCTGGAGTCTAGAATCCCCCCCAGTGGTCGTTGGAGCACTGGATACACCGGTTCCATTCGCACCAACCTTGGAAGATCACACCATCCCAACTGCTGAACTGGTGGTCGAACATCTACGGAATTTGTGTGATTAATGCTAAATTAGAGTATCAGGTGGAAGCAACATGGTCGACTTTACACTATCCGAAGAGCAACAGATGCTGCAAGAACTTGCGCGTGAATTCGCCACCGAAAATGTACGACCCATGGCTGAACATTGGGANGCCAAAAGTGAATTCCCGATGGAAGCGATCGAAGCTGCACATGAGTTGGGTCTGATGAATCTCCATATCCCCGAAGAATACGGTGGCATGGGCATGGGAACCATGGATGAAGTCATCGTCCAGGAAGAGTTTGCTTGGGGCGACCCGGGCTTCGCTACGGCATCCTATAGCAATGGATTGACGGCTGCCCCCATCATCACCGGAGGTACAGAGGAACAGAAAGCGAAATATCTCGGTCGTTTGACCGACGCCCCTAGAATTGCTGCATACGCAGTGACAGAACCCGGCGCAGGTAGCGATGTTGCCAGTATCCAAACTACTGCGGTCAAAGACGGAGATCACTACATCCTCAACGGTTCCAAGATGTGGATNACCGGNGCAGGCAAAGCGGATTGGTTCTTTGTTCTGGCTTACACNGACAAATCAGCTGGTTACAAGGGCATGAGTGCATTCATCGTCGAATCNGGATGGGATGGCGTCAGTCTCGGAAAGAAGGAGACCAACATGGGTCAGCGAGCCAGCGACACCCGTTCTGTCAACTTCGAAGANGTACGNGTCCCTGTTGAGAATCTCGTCGGAGGNGTTGAAGGAAAGGGTTGGTTCAATGCNATGGTCGCTTTTGATTTGAGTAGACCCAATGTCGCTGCACATGCGACCGGAATCAGTAGAGCCGCCTTTGAATACGCCCTGCAATATGCAGATGAGCGAGAAACATTTGGAAAGAAATTGCATCAACATCAAGCCATCCAATTCATGTTGGCCGATATGAAAACCAAGATTGAAGCCAGTCGCGCATTGACTTGGAAATCTGCTTGGGAAGCNGACAATGGTATTCGAAACACAGAGTCCGCTGCACATGCCAAGCGTTTTGCGGCTGACATGGCCATGGAAGTCACCACCGATGCTGTGCAAGTGTTCGGTGGATACGGATACTCCGAGGAATACCCAGTGGCTCGTTTGATGCGAGCGGCCAAGGTCATGCAAATCTACGAAGGGTCCTCTCAGGTTCAACGGATGATTATTGGTCGTGAAATGACGCGAAATCTCTGAGGGGATTTTTTGCGNTGCATCGTACTGGCTGCAGGGGCTAGTTCTCGATTGGGTCAACCCAAGGCACTTGCTCAAATTCACGGAAAGCCATTGATTCAGCATCTCGTCGAGAGATTGGAATCTGAAGGCCTTGAACCNGTGATTGTCACTCGTGCTGACATCAGTGTCGACATCATGTTGGCAGTCCCAAATCGAACCATTGTGATCAATCCCGCACCCGATATGGGCCGAACCGGTTCTCTACAATGCGGTCTCAAACAATTTCTCGACACAAAAGGTGGTGAACGGGCGTACAAGTTGCTGGTGGTACCGGTGGATCGACCGGGGTTCTCCGATTCGACACTGAGCACCATCATGCAACAGGAACAGTGTGCCTGTCCATCGAAGGATGGTCGTGGAGGCCATCCACTGTTGCTGATGGCCGAAGATNTTGCCCGAATTCGAACCGCTGATCCGGATACCCCGCTGAGGGATTTGTGCACACCAGAGCGAATTGAGGTTGAAGATGTTCATCTCCATTTTAACCTGGATACCGCTAAAGATCTCGAGGTCCTAAGGGACCTCGTCGTCTGACAAACGGTTTCACAACCTCATTTTCGGCGGAAAACCCGCGATTGTGCTTAAGAGGAGAAGGAATACCGANNNGTCCAATGAGGAAGGTNGGNGCNACTACATTTTGCGTTCTTCTCCTCATNTTGATGGTTCAATCNCATGGNATCTCGATNNAGAGTAAAANNCAGGTTGAANTCGATGATTCAGTNTTCCAATACACTTCATCCAAGTCCATTTCAACAGGTGCATTGGCATGGGAATGGGCCCAAAAGGNCGGTGGTTCAAGTGCAGATGATCACAGTAATGCAATCGCGATCGACGCCAATGGTGATGTGTATGTCACGGGTTCCTTTGAGCAGACCGCCACGTTCGGAAGCACAACACTTACCTCAGCAGGTGATGTTGACATCTTNGTTGCCAAAATGAANAGCANTGGGNACTGGTTGTGGGCCATNCAAGCNGGNGGGAATTATGATGACCGTGGGTTGGACCTTGCNATNGATACCTCAGGCAATGTNTTCGTAACCGGGAAGTTTCAGAGTACAGTACAATTTGGCTCTGATAGTTTGACTGCAGGCCCCACGTCAAACGATGATTTCTTCATCGCGAAGGCTGATACATGGGGCAATTGGCTTTGGGTCGAAGGAGCAGATTGTCACAACAGTGGACGCTGCTACGGAACCTCTGTCGCAGTCGATTCCGCAGGATATGCCTATGTCACTGGTTCCTTCACCCGAGACATTGATTTCGGCACCACGACCTTGACTTGGTCGGGTGTCGAGGACATCTTCGTAGCGAAAATCGACACATGGGGAAGCTGGCAATGGGCGACAATGGCAGGNGGCACACAAGGATATGACGTTCCGTATTCGATTGATGTCGGACCCCAAGGGAATGCGTTCATTGCGGGTTACTTCCAATTTACGTCAACTTTTGGCACCCATTCCATGACATCCAGTGGTGGTTCGGATGTTTTCATTGCGAAAATTTCTCAGCAAGGTGATTGGATGTGGTCACTTGATGCAGGTGGAGGCAGTAGTAGTCAAGCCAATTCAGTTCAGGTAGACTCCCAAGGAAATGTGTTTGTGGCAGGTAGTTTCTCCGCTGGGATTTCCTTTGGGAATCTCACCTACAGCGCAGGTGGTACAGAGAATTCGTTCATCGCAAGGGCAAACGATCTAGGGAATTCCGCATCATGGGAATGGGCATTACAGTTGAGCAGTAGCAATAGCAATTCTGCACAAGATTTGGCTTTCGATGCAAATCAAGATTTGTTCGTCACGGGTGAATTCAGAGGAACTGCATCTTTCGGCAATTCCGCTTTGACAAGTAGTGGAAATCAGGATGTTTACGTGGCATCAATCCTCGCAAATGGAAATTGGGCCTGGGCCCGAATTGCGGGCAGTGGGAGCGAAGACGTAGGATTGGGAATCGAAATGGGGTCTGAGGGGGACCTCTATGTGACGGGTTCGTTTTTGCAGAACACAATTACATTCGGAAGTGTAGACGTCGCAACTAGNGGTGGATTCGATTCATTTGTCGCTAAANTGTCTAGTGATTTTGACCAAGATTCCTTACCGGATACTTTGGACGATGATGATGATGGAGATTACGTTCTTGATGCAGTCGATCGGTGTAACCCTTCGCCATTCGGATTTGTATCGCTTGCATCGACAGATCACGATGGAGATGGATGTAGGGATGCTGACGAAGATCTTGATGACGATGATGATGGNATGTTGGATGAAAATGATGAATGCCCACGTGGCATGACAGGTTGGACACCAACATCAACAACCGACATTGACTCAGATGGGTGCTTGGATTCCATTGAAGATTATGATGATGACAACGATGGATACGAGGATTACATCGACTTGTGCCCACGATTAAGTGGAAATTCAACGTATGAATTTGAGGAAGGGTGTCCCGATACCGATGGAGACGGTAGAGCCGATGTAAAGGACCCATTTCCAAACAATGCTGCGGAGTGGGAAGACACTGACAGAGATGGTGTTGGCAACAATTCGGATGCATTTCCCGATGATCCCACACAAATCCTAGACACAGATGGAGATGACTTCGGCGATTATCCCTTTGGCAATTTCCCAGATGAGTGTCCAGATGATTATGGGACATCATACTTGGATGTCTACGGATGTGTTGACTCGGATGGTGACGGTGTCAGCGATCTCAATGATCAATTCCCCGACAATCCTGATTTATGGCAGGATTCAGACAGAGATGGCATTGAGGATGATATCGATGCCTTCCCCTACAATCCTGGGCAATGGCTCGACTCCGATGGAGATGGTTTTGGTGACAACCCAATGGATGCGAACTCAGACAAATTCCCGAACGATGAAACACAATGGTCTGATGTCGATGGCGATGGATATGGAGACAACCCTACTGGAAACATGTCGGATGCGTTCCCATTAGACCCAACACAATGGTTGGACACCGATGGTGACGGATATGGAGACAATCCCAGTGGAAACATGCCAGATGCATTCCCGTCGGACATCACACAGTGGATTGATCAAGATGGTGATGGATTGGGAGACAATCAAAGTGGACTGAATCCCGACCCCTTCCTCTTCGACAGTGACAACGACGGGTACAACAACACTGAGGACCCATTGCCGATGTATCCGACCCCCGGAGACAGGGATAACGATGGCATTCCTGACGGTGAAGATTGGGACCCGTTTGACATCAACGAATGGAAAGATACCGATGGGGATGGAACGGGAGACAATGCCGACGTTGATGATGACGGAGATGGGTGGGACGATTGGGATGAGATGCGTGCCAATACCGACCCTTACGACCCCTATGACAAGCCGGTGGAAGGTTGGGAATTGGCCATTACAGATAATATCGCATTGAGTGCGTGGGATTTGTTGGCATTAGCGTCCGGTTTCCCTCTAGCTGTTTGGATCATCTTTGGATTGGTGACTCGTAATGCCCGGACCGAGGCCTATGAGGAACGCATGAGGAATGCAAAATCACGTGAAGAATTGGAAGAGGTCGCTACCGAATATGAGCGGGCACTGATGATTCGATTGATTGGGCCCCATCAAGGCATCCGATTGGAACGTGTTCGAGCCGAATTGGATGATGAAATTGAGCTGGGAGAAGTCGCATTGACCGGTGAAGAAGACGATCTTGGGCCCGTGGTAACCACTCCTGATCAAACCGACTATACCGAAGAGGAATTGGGGCTACAACCCCCCGAGGATGCAGAGATTATTGTCGACGAGAAAGGCTACGAATGGATCGATCAGGGTGACGATAAGTGGTATCGCCACCAAGGAGAAAACGCGTGGATCAAATGGGAAACTTAGGTTAGGAAAACCAAGCATGTCTTCCCTTAAAATTCCGAGGAACCTCTTCCCCATTTTGAATAAAAAAATCAATGCCCGACAGGACTGAATCGAGATAGTTGGTCAAGCGTGGTTTGACCCAAAATGAAAACGGAATATACGATGCGATTCGTGGCCATTTCTCCATCATGAATGGAAAAACTGTAATCGTCAGTTGACTTTTTGATTCTGAAATACTCTCCAGTTTCCAAACCACGTACGATTGTGGGCCATCCTTTTCACCAATGAGTAAATCATAACCTTCCATTGGAATCCAGTTGACAAATGAACGAATGTAATGCATTCCATTAAGGTAAATCAATTCATCTTGATGGTGATTTTCCTCCCAAAAAACTGGCTTGTTTACTTGACAAAAAGGATGAACATGATTCAGGTGACCCGGAGTTGAAATCAATTCCCAGACAATACTTTGATCAGCATCCAAAACAATTGATTTTGTGACTGAACGTCGTTTGGTGTATTCGTCCATTGAATCCACCGAACATTAGAAACTAATTCCTGCAACCAACAAGAAAATACCCGTAATCAATGCGGGAATGGTGGTGTGCACCGTTGCCCACAAGCTGGCGGCCTTGTGTCGAACCAAGAGTGGGAACAAAGCGTCTCCATCTTGGCTGATGGCATTGGCGGCCAAGGCTGGGAATGAAATCATCTCCTTGGTGTAAGCTGTAATCGCAATAATTTGTGGCCCACAACCCGGAATGAGTCCGATCATTGCAGCAATCCCCACCGCGATGAAACCGTCTCCATGCCGAGCCATGTCTTGTTCCGAGACTCCAGAAAACAGCATGGTGAACTCAAACACGAGATAGGCAATCATCACCCAAAACGTGACGAATGCTGTTTCACTGGCCGCATGTACCATGGTTTCCCTCATTGAATGCAACTTGTCTCCAATGGTGGCTTCGGTATCATCTGCAAACCAATTCTTCTGGGCAAAGTAGAGGATGACCGATAAGGTGGTGCCCAAGAGACCCACCCATGTGATGAATCCATCCAATGTGAGTGGATTGTAGACCAATTTTAGCTCATAGTCAGCATCCTGACCCGACCAAACCAGGAGCAGGACTGCGAAAATGAATCCAATTGTAGTGACGGCCCACCAGAAAAGGAATCCTTGGTGTAGAATTTTGTATCCAATTCCCTCTGGCACCTCGCGAGATAAATCTTCGAGTGGCGATGTTTCTTCATCAGATTCGGGGATCAAATCTTCCCCAAATTTAGGTCCGAACTTGCTCAAAGGCATGCTAGGTGTCGTTCCTGAGGCATCGACAATGTAACCCCAACTTACGCCCACAATGAATGAAATCACATGGACAGCAATCATTGGTGCAATGAAGCTCGAGTCGGCCACAGCAGCACCAATCAGAACGAAGGCAGAATCACCCAAAGTGGCGATTAGAGTCGCGACCACGGTTCCGTACGTAACGTATCCACGTGCATACATGGGCATCATGATGATGGCTCCTCCACAACCTGGAGTTAGGCCCATCAATGCTCCAATCAAGGGTTGCAATTTTTTGTGAGTTTGGATGTATTCGACAAAACGACCACTGGTGGCATATTGCAACCAACTGAACAAGAGTACCATGACTGCAACGAAAACAGTCACTGCAAGGAAGGCATCACGCATACTCGTGACCACGATGTCAAGCACGTCTTGACCCGAGACCATGGAACCCTGTCAACAACCGATTCAATATAGCCTTGGCTCGGAATCCGTCAGCGATTTCCTCAAGTCCTAGACCGGGATACGCACCCCATGACGCAGCGGGTGTTGGAATGGGTGACCGCCCGGTTGCGTGAAGGTGAGCCGGTGGCCTTGGCCAGTGTGATTACAGCGCAGGGTAGCGTTCCGGGCAAACCTGGAGCCCACATGGCAGTGACTGAATCTGAGGTCTTTGGAACCGTGGGTGGAGCCGGTTTGGAACTGAAGGTCATGAACCATCTTCGGGAAATTTTGGAAAGCAAGCAAGGGAGAATCGAAACTTACCAATTGCAGAAAGAGGCCACAGGCAAGGCAGGCATACCATTGAACAGCTTGTGTGGTGGGATTTTGACCGTAGCCATGGAGGTCATCGAACCGATGCCCCACATCCTTCTCGCAGGTGGCGGTCATTGTGCCCAGGCGATTGCAGATGCAAGTGCACCCCTTGGATGGTCGGTTTCAGTACTTGATGCCCGGCCCGAATACGCATCCGAGGAATTGTGGCCGGACGCTGAAGAATGCATTGCTGCTGAACCAGGCATATTCTTGTCGCGTGAAACCACTGAATCTCTCGCGCGTTTTTCTCATATCCTATTGCTCGGACACGATTGGGCAATCGATGAAGCATTGTTGATTGGGTTGCTTGAACGCAACGAGGGGCGGCCTCGAATTGGTTGCATTGGGTCAAAGGCAAAATGGCGTGCATTTGAGAAGAGTGCCCTTCAAGCAGGGATTTCACAGAAAGCCCTGGATGCCGTGATTTGCCCTATTGGAGTCACCATCGGAGCCGAATCTCCGCAAGAGATTGCGATTGCCGTACTCGCACAAATCATTGCAGAAATCAAAGGAGTAGATCCAGCTTCACCTTCGTGGAGAGATTAGATGAAACTCTTACTCGTGACCAAAGAAGATTGGAAAAACGCCAATTGGGTCATCCGCATTTTGAATGCCACGTTCAATCTTATCTCCCTACTTTTCATCTTCATTACCATTCTGGATTTGATGGATTGGCTTCTAATCTAGAAACTACTCTTCTTCCAATGGCACCCAATCGAGTACGACTTGGCCCCAAGGATCCCAACGCACCACAGGCCTGAATCCAGCATGTTCGGTGGAATCCAGTGTGTTTTCGATATTGTGACGAACATCCATGGGTAGAACGACATCAAATCGATCGTTGATAATCGGCGAGTAGGTGGGGGCGGGTGCAATGGCAGGCTCTTCTTGCTCAATCTCTTCATTTTCGCCAAACATCTGCTGATGTTTCTCCGTAATTTCGTCAACCATTTTCTTCAATTCGTCTTCAGAATCATCTTCTGTGACGGGGTCTGGTATTTCGTCCTCTGGAACGTCCTCAGTGACGGATTCAGGAGTATCCTCAGTGACAGGTTCAGGAATATCAGCATGCACAGCCACTTCCTGTTGAGGGGTGAATAATGTCGGGAGTTGAAGATCTGCTTCAGCGCCCGTACCCCTCATTTCCAAACCGGCTCGAGTCATGTACAAAATGCCCAGCATGAACAGGGTTAGTGCAGCCAAGATTAGCATGAGCCCTTTCATGATTCCACTGTCGATATCCCCCCAAATGCACAGGAATCCAATGGAGACTCCAATCATGGCATAGAGGCGTCGCCATCCAATGTCTCTTTGGAAACCGATTGCGCCTTGTCCTGCCGAATGCACACACAGCATTCCGCCAAACAACCACAGTGCTGAATCATCACCACCGAGTACCAATAACCAAGCCGCTGGAATGAAAATCAGAGCACCGGCAATTCCAGAATTGTTTGAGAACTCCTGCACTTGTTGATCGGACCACTCATCCCATTCAAAGTCCCACATTTGCCAAGATGCCCAAGACAATCCCAGAGATTCAATTAGCATCACAAATCCTGCAACTTCCAAATCGTAAACCGTGAAATCAGCAACCACCCGGGCCACGACCCATGCATGGACGACGGGGATCATCAGCAGGATGTTGGCCCATCGCCGCTTGTGTGCATGTTGGGTAAACAAGATCGTTCCCAACAACAAGGCTGCACCGTAGTAGTAAGTATCCGCAATCACTGCGGTCACGATTCCTGTGCAAACAATCACATCGACCAAGGTTTGGCGGCTCTCTTCACTCCAATCTGAACCCGCATTCTTGAACAATCGATTCTTGAGTCGAAGGATGTACAAAATCGCAGTGTAGACAAATGTGTATGTGCCTGCAAATCGATACATTTCCAATTCCGACATGTCCCATTCCCTGTTTCCGATATTTACCAACTGCAAAAACAGAATGATACTAGAAATGTAGAACCAAACCATGGTTCCCGTTGCCCATGCGCCAATTGAAATGGCCAGAATGCCCGCCAGAATGAACCAATGAGGCTCTGGAATCAACAGATAGGCACCCAACAGGACATACACAATCGGTGCCAAGTACGGGTGAGAGTGTTCATCCACTTCTTCGCCCTTGGCCGCCAAACGACGATCGATGCTCCAGCCCACCAAGGAGGGAGTGCCAATGAGTAGAAGACCGATACCGCTCCATCGTGGGAGGTTGAACAGGGAAATTTCAACGAAATAATCCGGCAGCGAAGCCACTGCATCAAAAATTAATTTCAATTCGCCATTTTCCAATTGAAGCATCCATACCCAGACAATCCAAACGCAACCCAATAAACCGATTGCAGGTCCTTGGCGATGATTGAATCCCCGAAGTAGTACCAATGCAAACAACGGAATGGCAAGCAATCCACCCGTGGTGTCTAAGGATGCAATCGCTAGCACACCAATCAATGTGATTGAGCCTGCGGCCATGTCCTTCTCGCCTTCCAAACCACGTCGCCTTAGCGCGAGTTCAACAATCAGTGGACCACCGAGCAGAATGGAATCAAACAACAGGTTTCCATTGCCTGCAGTTCCAGATGGCTCTAGGTGGAGATACAAGGAGAGTGGGAAGCCAATGAGGAATAGTAACCATGCGGCTGTAGCCCGAGTTCGGTCATCGTTGGGCAGTTCATTGACAACCTCATAAGTCAAAATTCCAATGGGAATCAACAACAATGCTCCAAGTTCAATTTGATTTGCAAGATCACCACTCCGAGCCAATCCCATGGAAAACAGGAGTAGGGGGGCACA
>PBPV01000089.1 GCA_002724815.1 Methanobacteriota archaeon
TCGCCTTCACCGTATTCAGCAGCCGCTCGTGTCTCGTCAATCTCTACGCGAATCGGGTGTGCTGCATCCGTCAGAGGCGAGGTGTGGTGGTAGGTTAGGATACTCTCATCATCTCGACTGATGATGTAACTGGGCACGGTCATTTTTTGATCACCCAGACCAATGTGTCCGTGAACCACCAATTGTCGAGCCTGACGCATTGAAGATGCGAGCCCACGGTAGTAGACTTGACTCTGTAGACGGCGACTCAATACGTGCTCGACGGTGATCTGTAGAATGTCGTCAAGAGAGGCACCGTCTCCCAGTAGGCCTCTGCGATAGAGAGATTCGACCAAGTCATCTTTTTCTCGTGAAAAGTGTCCTTCGGATGTGTCGACTCTACCGATCAATTTCATCGCGTTTTGTCTCCATCGACGCAACTTCGACTTGGCCTTCCAAATCTCCTTCATTCCGCCGACCTTCTTTAGGCCGAATTGCTCTTTCAGAGCATGTTCTTCTTCGATTCGCCCCTTTTTCCAAGGGTGAGTCGGAGTGTCATACTTGGGTCTTGCAAACTTTGGATGTCCCATTCATTTCACCTCCAATCTCACTTCTTCCTCTGCACACCGAGTGTGAGTCCTGATCGTCCGTTTGAGCGCGTACGTTGACCACGTACGCGCTTTCGAGCAGCGTGGCGAAGACCACGGTATGCTTTCGTCGCACGCAAGCGAGCAATGTCATCATCTTGAGTCATGGATACATCCATCGAGAACAAATGCAACTCGTCTCCAGTCTCAATATCTCTTTGGCGGTTCAACATCCAAAGAGGAACTTCAGTTGGATACGATTCAATCGCATCACGGATTTGTTGTAGTTCTTCATCGTTCAAGTGTCCACCTAACTTTTCCTTGTCCACGCCTGCGATTTCGCAGATGGCCATGGCGGTTCGTGCACCAACTCCTTTCACGCTTGTCAATCCCATCCCAATTCGAGACAGGCCGTCTATGTCACTGTCAGCAAGTCGGATAATGTAGTTGAAATCATCTCCGAGTTCTGACTCATCAATTTTTGCCATTTTTGGGTCCTCCCCTATTCATCGGTCGCCCGATGGCCTCATGTGAAGCAACCTCGCGACTCGCCCCCCCTATATGAACGACTCGCAGAAGAACCAATGCCCCTACGGGGCACTCAATCCTGCTCTTTGCAAATGAGATAGCTTCCGTTAATCTCCGCAATGAATCCAGATTTTGTCGTATTTTTCGAATCTAAATTTTTCATTTCGCGATCGATTTTTGATTGTAATTTTGGTTGTATATCCGGATCCAATGTGCACCGAAGTTTGAGGGAGGATATTCCGGCATCAGCCGCAACTTTAGCGAAGTNGGAGATAGTCTCTTCATTCAGATTCGGAATCATCGAAATAACCTCTCCCGAGGCTTGAATCATCGATTCAATCATGGCANTAGTAGAGTCCATTGGTGNGGNCTCACGCACTGNATTTTCACCCCCACTAGGATTGATACANATCGGTCGACGACCAGATATTGTTTCCCATCNTGACTCNTCTCCAGCCCACATTTTCTTCCACGATTCACCCAATCCACTCGAGATGACGCAAGGATCGACGATTGCGAGACCATCTCCAGTATTGACACCGGATGGTTGTGCGACTGAGATGGCAGGTGTTCCTTCAATTAGTTGAATCTCGCCGGACTTTGTCAATCGAATCAATCGACTGGGGCTCGAACCGGCTGCGGCACCAAGCCAGAGCGACAAACGATCGATACGACCACGTCCTTGTGTCAACCATTGCCATGTCATCGCTACATCACTCCATATCGATGTGACGATACTTTCGATTTCTTGTCTCTGCGTATCCAATAAACGAGGGGACACATCGAGAATGACGGCGGGGTTTGAACCCAAGTGTGGTGCCCACGACTTGAGTAACTCATCTAAACGTGGTTGCATTTCCTCCAACGTATGTTGCTGAGCATCATTGGGGCGCGCGGGATCAACGTGCAAAAGTGCCACGCTTGGGGTTTGCTCAATGTGTTGATGATAGACTTTCAATATCGATTGAGCCGCTGTACCATCGCCCCAGAGAATACGACTCGATGCTGACCAATCTTCCTCACTGGTTTTTCCACATCGCTCTAGATTTACGGCGGCAAGTGGAGCGACTGCACCGGATAACTCCACCCCCAATCCGGGGCGACCCAATGTGCTACACAACGCCGCAAGTTGAGTTCCACTACCACAAGCGGGGTCGAGAATGATTCCAGGAGGNAGATCACATGAGCGGAGCAAATTGGCTTTCGCAACNGCAACCGACCAGGGGGTGGCCAATCTTTGCATCTCTTCTGTAGCATGCAAAGCCGGAGACGCACCTTCTGTTCTAGCAGGTGCTGATGATTCAGCGTAGGCACGAGCATTGTCATCTGGCAACATGACCACAGGTTGGATTGTAGTCACTGTAATCCCCCACAAATTACACTGGAGCCAACCGGGTCAGTGTCAATTCAAAGTGCAGCCACGAATGTTCGAGTTCATGCCCATCTTGGCCTCCNTAAGCCAAGTCCGGTGGGAGAATGAGATTGTGTGTTGTTCCTGATTCAAATTGAGGGTCAAAATCATTCACATCCAACCCAACAAGACCCCAACCAAAACCTTCGATGTAACANACCCAAGGAATGGGCGAATCACATCGTGGATCTTCACCTGCATAGGCGCCTAAATCACCTTCATCCAATTNCTCTCCGGTATCTACGTCCCAGACCACGTAGTGTACTTCGAGGTGTTCGCTACGTGCATGACGATCTCGTTGAATCGTGTGCTGCTCAAGCTCAACATCCAATCCAACACTAGCCGTAGGGAGTGCTGCATGGGAAACTTCGACCGTGAATGACAATGCGTCCACTTCAGATTCCAAACGCAGAGGAACCACAATTGCATCCCCTGCCTCAACCTCGACCAAATGGGATTGACCGTCACCATCGATTGAGATGAAATCTGAATTAATTTCAATCGAAAGAGGNAGTGGATTTTCTTCATCGACATTGTGGATGGCTAGATGTGCATAATCTCCGACCCCTTGATGCAACCAACTGCATTCAAGTTCGCCAGGAAACCAGAACAATTCATCCTGGCTGGCGAGATTCGATGGCCAATTCCAATCACCATTTCGAGAATCACAAGAATCTTCACCGCCTCCAAATAGAAGGGTGGCTTCCCATGTCCATCGTCCATCAACCTGGATTTCTCTTTCNTCAATTGCTGCGAAAGCGTCCTCAAATTGGGAAAGGAAGGTGTTGGCTGCCAAGGCAATCCATATTCCNGCNACCAACAGCATGAATATNGTCGNGAAACTGGCAATGATTGANAGTCNGGGNACNGTCATTTCATTCAAGCCGAGAGGGATCACCGGATGCTCCTCCGCCGCTGGTCGATCAGAGATCCAAGATCCGCTCACGTCCTATGCACAGAATGCGACCTGTTTGAACATTCTCCCGTCCCTCTAAGAGGGACGAATTTCAATCTTGAGCCAACTGCAAGTCGTATCGAGTGCCCAACCATGCCACAATCCCCAATTCGATGGCGAGAGCTCCAAGCATCAATAGTAGCATAATCGGGTCGAGTAGACCCTCTTGTAAAATTAGCAATGCAATACAGAATGCCAGCACCAAGTCCAATGCACCAAACACACGCATTCCGCGACGGAGTTGAAGAATTCCTCCAANCCANGTNGTGAGCGATAAAGCTAGCATGCAGACCACCANCCANGGGGACCAGCCCGCGACAGCAAAGACACCGACCGGAAGTAGAATGTGAGCGTTCCAAAGCCAGGCCGANGTCCATTTTGGATGACCTGCGAAGATGGTGTAAACTTGGCTCAAGATCATAATCAAACCGACGACTAGGATAGTACCTGCAAATAACTCGGAAAACATTGGANTCAAATCCCATGAATTCAGGGCCAAAATACCACCCAAAACAGCGTAGATCGAGAGGGCGACCGCTGCCGGTTGCTTCCAATTGAATGAGCGTTTCATGCACAACAATCCAGCGAGAATTCCAGCAGGTCCTGCGGAGACCAGGACCACCATTAAGGCAAATCCAGCCCGACCGGCTGCACCACGATGATCTGGCATCCCATGAGTTCGGCGAAAGCCNTCGATCCATTCCCAAACCAAAACAAGAATCAGAAGGGAAAATTCGTGGAACAACCAAGGCAATTGCCATCCAATCATTTCTGAAGTCGGACAGGTGTCTGTACAACCACTGGCCAATGGATTGACTGTGAATACAAATGGAACGGATTCGACAAACATTGAACCAACTACTCGAGAAATGACCAACATTGTCACAACGCTTTCGACGGCACTGGGAATACGCCATGGCAAGTCTTCACGACCNTAAAGTGAGATCATCGATAACCCAAGCAAACCGAAGGTAAGGACAAACAGATCNAATTGCTCGTATTTTGATCCGTTGAAATGGCCAACCAGATAGATTAGAGTTAGCGACCCCATGGTGACGAAAAATGGCATTTCGATTCCATTGATATCGGGCAATCGCAGATTGTGGACCTTCGCTCGTTGTCTTGAAACCCAAGTCAGTGTCAGCGCGAACAAACTGACCATTAGCATCAAGCCTGGATTGGTATCACTTTGCATCCAAGCGACAAAACAGGCTGCTAAGGTGGTGACTGCAATNAAAGATAGAACGATGACGGGNCGATGTTGGATATCACCTACCAGCAAATCCAGTTCCTCAGAATTGTATTGCGCTCCNGATTTTCTTCNGCGCTTGCGTTGCTTTTCAATCAGAGTATAGAGCTCTGCATNGGCCATTTTCATACCACCACGAGAAATAGCTTGAGACATCGATTTGGCCAGTCTACCCGTCTGATCACCGGTTGCGGTTCGAGCCAAATCTTCGTCCGCAAAGTGATACATCTTACCCCCTTGTTGGACATCGAGCGCAACCGGAGTGGCGTCTTGAGTTACGGTCATTGCTGATGTGGCAGATGAGGATGACGCATCGGTCAGCAATTTGGGACCCGGAGAAACGGAAGAGGATAGGTTTCCTTTCTCCAAAGCTTGAGCCAGGGCCAATCTGCGATTGATTTCAGTCAATCTCGCCTCACGCTTACCCACCTGCTTCAATTCCATACGAAGTTCACCGGTTGCAGCAAGATAAATCGCCGAAGCGACAAACATGAGGATGGCAACCAGCAATTCTGCAACATGCATTTCTTCACCATATGTCGCCCAAATTTGTACAGCCAGCAAACAAACCACTGCTACGGCCGGTGGTAGCAATTTTTCCAAATTTCTTGCGCGTGGGAGATAAATCGACAGAAGGCCGGCACTTGCCAATAGAATCACAATTCCAGTTTGCATTCTGTCAATCGGTACGGGATCCAGTAGCAATTGTTGATTCGCACGATCCAGTTCG
>PBPV01000090.1 GCA_002724815.1 Methanobacteriota archaeon
CATTCTGGTGTTGTCGACTTATCGACATACGCACCCCAAATCCATCTCACAGAGACTGGATGTCGTCGTCCATGGTTGGAGAAATCCATGGCTCAAAAGCTTCCAATCAATTATCTCCTACGTGCTGATTTGGCGAATCTATCTGAAGAATTCGATTTAACCATTGATACCCGTTCTAAACCAGATGGGGATCAGTGGTTCGGAGGTGTTACTTTACAAGGTCGAGAACCCCAAACAGAAATCATCGCCAACAGAGCAGATGGGACTGTTGAATGTTGGACTCGAAACCCTCTACCGGAAGTTGAAGGTGGATGGTTGGAAAGGTTTGACGGGATCTTTAGTGAAGATATGGCAAGTGTCGACGCATCAATACTTCTTGGCATACAACTGGCGTCAGAGCAAAAGGCGTAGTTCCCCTCGACCTAGATATGCGACCCTCCTCTACACCAGACATCATTTCCTATGTCCGGTCTCAATCAGGAGCTTCCCACATCATCCTAATCGATCCTGATGATGCCAGTCCAGACGTTGCAGCACAGCGATGCGTTGCAGCAGTTTCCGCGGGAACGAGGATGATTTTTGTTGGCGGATCATCAGGCACAGACGAAGACAACGTTCACCCCACAGTGGTCGCCATTCAGGAAGCACTCGAACTATGCAAATGGAACTCTAGTCAAGATGCTGATTTAGATGAGTCATTTTGGGAAGTTCCTGTGGTCTTATTTCCCCAGGGTGCATCAGCACTTTCCCCATCTGCAGATGCCATCACATTCATGATGCTCATGAACAGTACCAATCCAGAATTCCTGGTTGGTGAGCAAGTTCGGGGTGCCCCCTACATTCGCAAAGCAGGGGTTGAACCCATGGGAATGGGCTACGTCATCTGCGCACCCGGTGGTAAGGCCGGCGAAGTCGGTCAAGCCAAATTGATTGAAGCCAATGAAACCGAACTCATTGCTGCCTACGCAATGTGCGCTGAATCCTATGGATTTTCAATTCTTTATCTTGAAGCGGGAAGTGGCGCCCAAACACCCGTTCACCCTGATTTAATCCGCGCCGCTCGAGCCGCCAGTGACAAACTAATCCTCTGTGTTGGAGGGGGCATTCGAGATGGGGCCACGGCTAAGATCGCAATCGAAGCCGGTGCCGATTGGGTTGTGACTGGGAATCTCTGTGAAGAGTTTGCAGACGCACACGAACTACAAACCACCCTTGAATCATTTATTTCAGAGATGAAACCCTAGACTCGTGTACAATAAAAACAATCGATAATATATCGAATCCCTCAGCCCAATCCATGGACTTGTACACACTATCCTTCTTCTTCTCAACAATGTGGGTCGGCCCCTTCTGGTTTGGGATGCTTGTTTATCCAGAACATGACCTGACTCAGAAAGCCATGCAAGGGCCGTGGTTTTTCCTTGGCCCTATTCTCATGTGGTGGTTGGTTACTCTCGCAGACCCTCAAGGACTGTTCCAACTCACCAAAGATTCCACTGACCCCACAACAATCCTCGACGGCTTGGCCTCACTTCTTGGAACTCCTGCTGGAGCAGCAGCAGCTTGGGCGCACATGGTTGCGGGAGACATTTTCGTGACAAGGTGGATGTGGAACCGATGTATGGAAGAGAAAGTTTCCCGGAAGATCATGGCACCAATCGTCTTTTTCGGAATTATGTTGATGCCAGTGGGTGTAGCCCTCTACATGGTCTTCATTCGTTCAGAGCAAACCAACTCACCCCCGACCGATTGAGACTAGGTGTAGGTAGACACACGTTTACATCATCACCGAGAGTCAACGAATTATGTCAGTCGCCATTATTTGGTTTCGTAAATGTCTACGAATCCATGACAATCAGGCACTCTCATGGGCATTCGAATCAAATCAGATTAAATCGATACTTCCAATCTACATTTTTGAAGAGGACATTCATCAAAGATCAACAAACAAAATGAATGAGAATAGACTTCGATTTCAATATGAATGTGTCCTCGATTTACAACATAATCTAGACACCGAATTAGGTTTGAAACTTCATATTTTTTCGGGCCAAGCACAACCCGTCATTCAGTCAATTCTAAACAAATTCGAAGACCAAAGAGTATGTCTGATCAGCGAGTACTGTTCAGATAGAGAAAATGTGGAGAAAATGGCCAAAATAGATTCGAAAATCATTGATCAAAATCCAAACTGGTTCTCCAAAACATTCCCTGCGGGCCAAACAATCCTTGACATTGAATCAATCGTGAATTCATCCAAATACAAACCTCCCAATTCAATGAATGACATGATTCAAATCTTTTCGGAAGAATTTGGCGATTGGCAAAACATCGTATTCGATGTAACAGACATCAACCTCAGTGACTATCAGTCTAAACGGTGCCAAATCATCGAATCAGAATTTAGCACCAGACTCGAAGAATCCAAATCTAGATTGAACACTTCGTCTTATTTCATCGGCGGCGAATCAATCGCCTTACAGAGACTGGAAAATAAAGTACTCTTAGAGAAACAATTTGTCAATAATTTCAGCAAACCAAATTCAATTTCAACGAATACTGAAGGAAACCCCTTCGAGCCCACCACCACCGGACTGTCTCCCTATTTGAGCACAGGTTGCCTCTCAGTTCGTCGCTTATGGAATGCATGTTCTGAAATTCAACAATTGGGAGAACACACAAAGCCCCCCGTTTCAATCCATGGCCAACTAATGTTTAGAGAAATGTTCTATCTTCTTTCTAGATCGGTTATGAATTGGGACCAGGATAAAGAAAACACCCACTGCAAAGAAATTGAATGGGGCACAACTGAACAGTCGTTGCTTGCTGCGTGGGAATCAGGTGAAACTGGGTTCCCTTTGATTGATGCAATGATGCGCCAACTTGACGCTACTGGGTGGATGCATCACCTCGGCAGGCATGCAGTTTCTTGCTTCCTAACTCGCGGTCAATTGTGGCAAAGTTGGACCCATGGCCGTGATATTTTCAGTCGTAAATTAATCGATAGCGATTGGGCCCTAAACAATGGAAACTGGCTCTGGCTCGCCGGCGTCGCCCCTTTCTCTATGCCTTATTATCGAGTCTACAATCCCTGCCCAAATCAAAAGTCAAGCTTGAATGTTGAAACCGAGACAGCTAATTTCATTCGACACTGGGTCCCTGAACTCAGTGAATTTCCATCCAAATACATCTTCGAACCACATTTAGCCCCATTATCAGTACAACAATCTGCGGGCTGTATCATTGGTAATGACTACCCCAATCCAATTGTGGATCGTAAAGAAACACGAAGGGAAAACCTGGAACGATTCAAACAAAATCTAGCCACATTACGTTGATTTTTCGAAAACATTGCTTTTTATACAAAGTAGCAGACCTCATATCATGGCATTTGAATGCAATATCGACGCTCGTGGCAAGGCTGCTAGATTGCGGATGGGCATGCTAGGTGTTGCAGGGGGCATCTTTCTTGGATTCTCCACCCTTGCTGGGATTCTACCATCTAACATTGGTTATCTGATGGCTGCTGGCGCTATTGGCGGCGGTGCCTTCGCAATGTGGGAGGCCCGAATGGGCTGGTGCGTTGTTCGTGCGATGGGATTCAAAACCCGACTCTAATCATCCAGGATTTCATCCAGGCTTTCAACAGCATCACTCAATTCGTCACGCTTCGCTTGCCTCTTGGCCACATGTTCATCCGCAAGGAGCTCTTGTAACTCTACAGGAGCATCCTGTACAGCAGCATTGGCAATCACCCTGTCTGTGAGGGACAAATCTTCGCCGGGGCGATCTGAACGATCAACTTCCTCAATTTCTCGACTAGGCACGGTTCGCTGTCCAACATGCTCAACCTCAACTTCTTCGATTTCATCGGACATTGATTTGGCTAATTCAGGACTCGGTGCCCCATCTTTCCATTGACTTCGATTGGCCATGTCTTGGATGAGTGAACCCTTCCTTCGATTCCGATCCGCCTCAAACCGAGCTTCAACTCCTTCTTGTGTCGTGGCTTGAACAATCTCAACCTCATCATGGTCTGAGATTTGGCGCACATATCCTCGCCTTTGTTTTGCACCACCTTTTTGCTGTGCATTACGATAGGCAGCCACCACTTCTCTCCAGAAGAGAATCAGAATCAACCCAGTGACCACGAACAGAACGAGTAGAGCATTGTTCACGTGAGCACCGGCCCTTGAGAATCAAACCCCCATGATGAAACATACCCTTCTCAGAACCCTCAAAGAGGTGCATGGGGTGGACCCCCCTGTCGCCATGGATGAGAGTCGAAAGCCCCGGACCGACTTGGTCGAGGACGACCCCTTCGCTCGAACGGTTCGCCCCGCATCACATGCCGGCGTCAGAGACGATGGGAATTGGAGGTCACAAAGCGGTCCCCGGGTTGTCCAGGTCCAGTTCAGTCCATTCAACAGAGGCTTCACGCAAACCTACCGTCCTGCCCCTACTCTTCACACAGGCTCTTTCTGGCATTTCTCTCAAACCGAATTGAAGGATCTCGGCATCTCCTTGGTGGCCTTTTCACTCGGTCTCGCTTTCGTATTCAACGGTGGCATTCTAGGCGGTATGCTCTCTTTGGGGTCTGCACTTTTCATCACCGTTCCAATCTTTTTCATTCTCGGACTGGTCGCTTTCGGCCCCGCATTCATCATCCACGAATTGGCCCACAAATTCGTTGCCAAGTACTACGGCTGCTGGGCTGAATTCAGAGCCGATCCGGGGGGCTTGAGGACAGGCGTTCTCATTGCTTTCTTCATTGGATTCTTGTTCATGGCTCCCGGAGCAGTCATGGTTGCAGGCAACGTCAATCGCCGTCAGAATGGCATGATTGCTTTGGCTGGCCCACTATCGAATCTTGTCTTGTGGGGGATCGGCCTCCCATTCTACGCCCTATTCGCTGGAGACCCATACATCGGCCTCGTAACCGGGCTGTGGTTATCTGCAAACGCCATTTTGGGCGCATTCAACATGCTTCCATTCGGACCACTCGATGGACGGAAAATCAAAAATTGGTCTGAACCGGTGTTCTGGACCTTCCTCACCATTTTCATTGCCTTGGCATACTATTCGATCTTTCAACCGGCCGTATTGGCCGAGCTAATCTAATCACAGGTATGAGTTTAGAATTGGCTGATGGTCAAGGTGCAGGAAAATCATGGTTCCATACCACGTCATCAAGTCGATTGAATTAATCAAATTCTGTTGTCCAGTCCCGTAATCATTCTCCATCCAGTACAACATCTCATCGATTGTATCACATGTTTGGTGGTAGCAATCGTAACCGTCAACCAACCCACCAAATCCAACCGTCACGGTGTCGATTGCTTGGAATGAGGCATGATCACTTCTGGCAGTTGTCGCTTCATTGATGATGACGCCCGCTTCACCAGAATCAGCCCAAGCACCCTTCAATTCACCATTCAGTACCGCCAACTGTTCTTCAACACCTAACGCATCACCAGCCAACCATTCGGCAAGATAAACCATCTTGGGCTGATTAATTGTATTTTCATCTGTATCCGGTCCGATGTAAACTCTGAACGGCCAATTCTCTTGACTGGCAGGGTAAGACCCCCCTCCGTCCGGGCCCACACGATCTGATGGCGTTCCATTGCCAGGCCAATTCACGCCACCCATGTCGATGTTGATGTAATTGGAGATTGTAATATCATCAGGAATATCTTCGACCCATGCGATGCTGCCACGCTTACCCCCTTCTTCACTACTCCACAAGCAGAACACAATCCCACGTCTTGTTGGAATACTGAACATCGCTTCTGCCATATTCAAAACAACCGAGGTACCAACGGTGTTGTCATATGCGCCGACAAAGGTCCCGTAACCTCTAGGCGCACCCTGGTCAACTGGAGTAGGTGCGACAATGGGTGCAATATCGAAGTGAGCACCAATCACCATCCACTCATCAGGGTACTCATAACCCTCTTTGTATGCGCAGATATTGTATGCTTCTGGATTCGCCTCAATGTATTGGAATCGATGCCTTTCGATGTTTTCATACCCATATTCAGTGAATTCTTGTACGAGGAAATCAGCACCACATTCGTAACCCGGACTTCCTGTACCTGCCCACCGATTCAAGTAACCCTTGGCCTGATCACAAGTGTCGAAAGGATCGTACGTCTCATCAGAAATGACTGACAACATATCGAAGGTCTCGAGCCCGGAAACGATTCCTGTACTGTGCGCACCTCCATCTTCAATCGAGACACCAGATGCAATCGGCCGCTCAACATCAACAAGTTTGATCGATACAGAGCCACCCACCTCAGAACTGTTCGTCAGTTGAGGAAGTCCCCCTTCACGTTCGGCTTCGATGATTTCTACACCACGGGTAGCCTTCATGCCACCCTCACTCCAACTCTGCCACGATACATTTCCTTCACGAATTGGAAAGAAATCACGTCCAGATTCACCAATCAGGACCGCAAAATAATCTGCTCGAGGAGGGATTAGTATGACGATTTCAGCATCCGCACCCTTTTCCAAATCCAAGATGGTACCATTCTGCACATACCCTGTATCGGACTGTACCACGAGGTAAGGGATGAGCACCCTCATATCTCGGTCAGCCTGAAAGTATACACTCTGGAAAATACCCGCGGTTAATGGGTCTGGTGAGATGTCCAAATCATCAGCGCTAAGCCCCCCACCATCATCATTGCCAAAGCACCCCTGAATACTCGCACTGAGCATTAGGAATACCAGCAACAGTGGCAAAGGACCCCTTCGCATCGTCTCGCCCATTCTTGATGCCTTGTTGAAACCACCGCTCGTGCGCGCGAGCCTACACAACCAACTCACTTGTAGAAAATTGAGCAGCAAGTCAAACTTCCATCCGCTGCACGAATGTGTTTCATGTCCACACTCTGAGTCGTAAATCCAGCCTCTTCGAGGATTTTCTTTGCCAGTGGATAATCGGCTGAAATCAGCACCTTCCCCGATTCAAATCCAATCACATTGGCTGCATAGGATTCCTCGTTTGGAATCCACAACACTTCCACACCTTCAGCCACAAGTTCGGCAAATTGATCCGGCACCATGTGCCCTTCTGCAGTCACCAACATTCCGGGTTTGGGTGATGAACAAATCGTCGTCAAATGCAAGGTCGATTCAGGCACTTCAAACACCATTGTTGGATAGCCGCGTGTTAAGGCGACCCCACTGAAGAATTCTATACCAGCCATATTTGTCCGTGTTGAATGTCCGACCAAGAAACGATCATCGAAGAAGATGACATCTCCTCCATCCATTTTCGCTCCCTCAGGCATTTCGAAAACTTCCAAACATCGTCCCAAGTATTCACGAACAGCGACCTGTTCCCCTCGTCGACTTGGATGGCCCATGAAGGGAATAACCACCGCATCGTCAATCACTACACCCGCATCCTCAACAAAGGTACAGTCAGGGAAATCACTGAGCCCAGGCAGGACCTCTACCTCNACCCCATTTTCTCTCANCGCNGNCACATAATTTGCATGTGCAGCCCGACTCGCATCCACATCGGTTGGNCCGGTTCCGAAGTAGTTGGCTAGAGCCTTGGTGAAGTTGGGGGANACCTCCCGCGTCAACGCCCGAGAACGCTTTCGTTGGCTCCAACTCGTAGCCATCAATTGGAGCCGAACGAAGTAGTCACATAACCGTTGGTATTGGTCAAACATACCACNGTTTTTCCNNTATATGGAANAATTTAATGNAAAATCGAANAANATTATGGAAAACGANTGGTGCAGAGGGCAGGATTTGAACCTGCGAACCACTGAGGACTAGGACCTCATCCTAGCGCCGTTGACCAAGCTTGGCAACCTCTGCAAGTGTAACCTTGCGACCGACCCTAATCTTATCAAAGCGACGGGGTAAATTTGGGCAATATCATTGCACCCTTGTACCTCAAGTAGGGGATTCTCCCCCGGCCAATCAATGGGTACAGACCGAATACCTATGGGTCGGATGTTCATCGATGATGAAATGCTGGAAACAGCGAACCGCATTCTCGCATCTGGTCAGTGGATCAAAGGCCCCGAATCGAAAGCGTTCGGCGCCGAATGGGCGGCTTATTGCGGAGCTCTCGGTGGCACGCCTTGCAGCAACGGCTCAGTCGCCCTGATCGCTGCCCTACACGCATTGGATGTTGGACACGGTGACGAAGTCATCGTCCCGAGTCACACCTACATTGCCAGTGCGACCTGCATCAATTTGGTGGGCGCGACCCCAAAATTTGTCGAAGTGGAAGAAGAGTACTACACCCTCGACCCCACCGCCCTTGAAGCCGCGATTACACCCTCTACCAAAGCCATCATCGGCGTGCACCTGTATGGACAACCGATGGATACAACCATTTTCGAAATCGCATCTAAGCACGGAATCCCCGTCATTGAAGATTCAGCTCAGGGCCATGGTGGTTCACTAAACGGCCAACGAATCGGCTCATTCGGGGACATCGCCACCTTCTCTTTCTTCCCAAGCAAAAACATGGCTGTGGGTGGAGACGGGGGGGCGATCATCACCACGCGTGAGGACCTCATCCAACGAGTATCGACCTTCATTGATCACGGGCGTTCGGATAAATATCGAAATGACGTTTTAGGTACCAATTTCCGGCTTTCAGAAATCCAGTGCGGGGTTGGTCGAGTACAACTCAAACACTTGGACAACTGGGTTGCACGTCGGAATGAAATCGCCGCTCGCTACAACGCCGCATTTTCCGAATTGCCGCACATCAAGCACCCACAAGTTCGGCCGGGGGCTGTCCATGCTTGGCACCAATACGTTCTGCGTGTGGGGGACCGCGAAGCGTTCCAGGCACACATGAATGAGATGAACATCTCCACCGGCATTCACTATCCGATTCCTTGCCACTTGCAACCCGTCTATGCAGACCACCCTCAAGGAACAGAGGGTTCACTTCCCTTGACCGAAGCGATTTGCAGTGACATTGTCAGCATCCCCGTGATGCCCCTATTGACCGACGAGGAAGTTGACCGAGTGATTGAAGCGGTACAAGCTTGGCAACCTTAGTTCCAATCTTCTTGCCAATCACACCAAGGATCCCGAGCCAGTGAACCATTGCCAAACCGCTCGTCATTGGTCACATCTTCACCAATCCAATTGGGTTTGGTGAATACATGCTCGACACTGGGCACTTCAAGTTCAGCCAGTACCAATCCATGGTTGTCTCCCTCGAAGACATCAATCTCCCAAACCAAACCATCTTCAGCAGGAATGTTGTATCGATTTTTCATCACGAATGGAAATCGAAAAGAGGTCACCAAATCCTCAACATCCTCTTTCAGTACCTCAAATTCCCACTCAGCGCGACTGTAATTCACCATCTCTCCTTTCACAGTCACGAATGCTTGGTGATCCCGAAGACGAATTCGAGGCGTCACCTTACTTTCTTCAATCAGATTAGTCAGACCTGCAACCGCATCCGCTGGCAATTTTTTGACCAATACGCGACTGTCAAAGCAGAGATTACCATCGACCAGCTCGATTTTCCATTTTGGCAAATAGCATTGGATGATTTTCGAAGGTCGACCCAATGCTGGGAGTGAAGCCGCATCTGGAATGAAATAGCGATACTCGATTTCCACCGAGTTGCTGCCCATATGGTGTGGTTACAGTAGAGGGACTTTGAGCCTGATGCAACCCACCCCTTGAAGCGAAGACCACACCTCGCAAAACCATGGGAGAGCCGAAAATTCACTCCAGCGGAATCGTAGACGTTGATTTCGGTGAAGGCGTCACTCTTGTCGACCCGGTGAACCTGTATGGGTGTATACTGGCAGACGGTGTGTTCGTGGGACCGTTTGTTGAAATCCAACGAAGGACCAGTATCGGTGCGCGAACCCGTGTACAATCCCACGCCTTCATCTGTGAACTCGTGACCATTGGAGAGGACTGTTTCATCAGCCATGGCGCGATGTTCATCAATGACCCTTTCAAGATCGGAGGGCCCGCCCGTGGTGACCAGACACAGTGGAAAGAAACCCACATCGGCAATCGTGTCAGCATTGGAACCAACGCCACCATCATGCCTGTGAACATCTGTGATGATGTGGTCATTGGCGCCGGGAGTGTGGTGACCAAGGACATCACTGAACCCGGAACCTATGCAGGCAACCCCGCACGTCGCATG
>PBPV01000091.1 GCA_002724815.1 Methanobacteriota archaeon
GCCAAGTGCAAATTCAGTACCAAAGGTGGCATCTATACTTGGGCCTCCAAACGCGCCCGTGATGGAGCGGCTTTGCGCGGCTATGCACGAGGAACCGGTGAGAGGGTCAAAGCAAAGCCAGGCTCACTTGAGGAATTCCTCTTTGAGCGATATTCGGTGTACTCTGTACACAAAGGAACCCTGCGAATCGCTCACACTCAACACAACCCGTGGGTGTTTCAAGAGGGTGAAGTCATCGTCGAGGAGAACTCGTTGACCGAGGCCTATGACCTTGGCATTGCAGACGTGTTGAATCCGGACATGGTGCATGTCTCTAGCGGTGTCCATGTTCGTACGTGGCCCATTGAAGTTGCAGAACGAATCAAGCCCGGAGACCGACGAGACTTCTTGTTCTTGGATGGAGACTGTGGCCTTTGTCACCGATTGGCGACCTTCATCGACAAGCGATTGGCTGATGGTCAGGAACTCGGTTACAGACCGATCATGGCTGAAGATGCGCAACGGGTCATTGCCACATTGCCGGAAAAGATGCGCAAGGCCGACACCGTCTATCTGATTCGAAATGGCAAACCGTACATTCGTTCAGCCGCTGGTATTCGGGGCCTTCTATACATGAAATGGTACTACAAGATGTGGTTCCCAGTCCTCTGGTTGGTTCCATTGCCGATCCGAAATGTGGCCTATCGATTCATCGCCAAGTATCGTCACAAGATCTTCGAACAACCCAAGGTCTGCTCATTCAGAGTCGACTGATTTCGGACTAGGCAAATATTCCGGATTGTCCAATCGACGTTCCAACCAAATCGGTCCACCAGGGAAAAGAGAGAGGAAACCACCGAGGATCACCGCACGCATATTCCACTCTTTCTTCAACCATCCAAGCCCCAGCAAGCCGATGTAAAGCGACCACAGGATACCGTGAATCGGTCCAATCACTTGGACCAGAATTTCATTGTCTCCGATGTATTTGAGCGGCATCGCGATGAAGTACAGACTGGCGGTAGAGCAAGTCTCAGCAATTCCAGTGGCGTTGAAGAAGCGCATCTAAACACCTAGTTGACCATTGGATCGTCATTGGACTGGCTGACATCGTAGCCTTCGGGAGCCGGTAGCATCGATTGACTGCGCTCAAACATATCTCGTACGTTTTCCTCGATCTTTCGAGCATCTTCAAGCAATTCGTCGAGTGGGATTTCGCGGTCTAGGAGTTCGCTGACCGCTTCGGTGGCAAATGCTGCTGCACGGGCATCCGGATACAACGGGTTGCAATCGGCGAGCAGAGCGGTGATGTCGAGGCCTCTGCGGTCTCCCTCAGAAAGCAGGTAACCTGCGATGCCAGAGACAATGCCTTGCTGCATGCGGGAGACGCCTGCAGCCGCCAATGCCTTGCGGCCCAATGGATGACTTGCAACGCCCCAAAGATCGCCGTCTTCTTTCTGACCAATCTCGTTGGGAACCACACCATCAATGATGATGAGGCGATCAAATCCGCCCTCTACGAACCACTTGAGAACGGTCTCTGCAAACTTGACGTCGTAAGCGGATGGGAATTGAATTTCAGAGGTAAACACGCCAATGCCGTCGCCTTGGTAAACGCGAACTGGGTGCTTGGGGACCGATTCTTGGACCAAGGCCATGGCNGGGAAATTCTCGTCCAGCACGGTTCCCATTTGCTCCATATTGAGTGCACGAATGATGTGACTGGCGGCGATGACGCCGACCATTCCGGTGCTGGAAAATCCACAAATGGCTGTGCCTCCAAGCTTGGTTGCGTCTGCATCTCCATGGAGAACCAGTGCGTAACCATCACCTGTCATTGAATTCGCCTCCACTCACTGATTGATGAATCCTCGCTTATTCCTCAAAGGCTTCCCAGTCGTCATCATCGGGGTACTTGTACCACCATTGACCGACTTCATCCTTCCACCATTCGACGCCTTCTTCGTCGACGTGATAATCCTCATCCTGAGTGTAATCCCATTCAGCTTCTTCTTCGGCTTCGTATGCCTCTTCTTCCGCTTCGACATGAGCGATGTCCGTCGGCCGGACACCAGCTCTGCGGTCCACTCGCTTGGATTTCTTCATGGAGACACTGTTGCCTCGAGTGGTCAATTCATCGAGGCTTCGACCGGTGGGCAGATCCTCTAGATCGGGTTGAGTTTTGATTTTCTTCTTCGACTTTGGCTCCCAATCTTCGTCGATGACTTCGTCATCTTCGTCTTCCTCATCACGCATGGCCATTCGCAAGCCAACGAATCCAAGGATGCCAAGGACAATCGCCACTGCGATAATGATGAGAGTCAGGTTGGTTCCACTTTCGTCTTCGTCACTGGTGCCTTGGGTGTTGTCACCATTGTTGTCCGGCTCATCAATCACAATTGCCGATGTGAATACATACGGTACAATCCAGTGATCATCCACGCCGTCCCATCCGGTCGCTGTCAAAGCCACATTGACTCGAACAGTACCGTTCTCTAAGGTGGCACCCTCAGCCCATGCGGTTGGAGAAACTGTCACCACCAACGACTCGTTGGAGGCAATCGGAACTTCACTTGCCGTCAAATCATCAACGAAGGATGGAGTGGCATGGCTGTAGACAAAATCAATCGTGGCAAACACAGTGACACTGTTGGGATTCAGCAAGCTGCATTCCATGGAGTGTGCGTTTACATCGGCCATGGTTTGTGTGCTGTTGTCTAGAATTTGCCAATCTGCATTGCAGGAGACTTCTACAAATACCAGTTGCGGATTGTCATAGGTGCAACTGCCATCATTGACTTGTGCGTTCGCATCGTAGTTGTTCGCTGTTGAATCTGTACAACCTTCCACGGGTGGGGGATACAAATCGATTCGAATGGTTCCCGGGGAGAGAGTCATCCACCACGGTGTCATCGGAATGACATCCAACCAACCACCGGTGATGAAATCAATTGAGATAGTGCCTGTACCGGATCCGTCGAATAGAGTTGTACCCGACTCTCCAATGACTTCAGTACCATTGCCCAACTGCCAATTTGCAGGTAGACCTTCAATGTGGATTTGGTTCGCTACATCATCTGCAATCGCGGCCAGAGCTGCTGAACCGGTACCTGCTGAATCCAACTGTATGGTTGGTGTGCTGGAGGAGAATGTGGCTGTCATTGTCGAGACAAGATCGACACTGGTGGAAGCGGGTGAGACCGATTGAGCTGCCATTCCATAGGTGCCACCTGACCATGAGACTGAGACAAGTCCGACTCCTCCATGTGATTCCCATGAACCGATGAAATCGGACCAGTCGCTCCAACTCTGTGATGCGATTCCGGTCAGGCCAGTAGTCAGTGTATTGGTCCAAGTCGAATCACCAAAATCAATGGTCACGGAGAGTTCTTCATTCGCGAGAGGTGTGCCTTCACTGGACAACTGAGCCGAGATGGAGAAGGGGGCTCCGGCATGGACATGGACGCCTGATCGAACTCCGTCGTCGTACATTCCATTCCCAGTGACATCCATCGTGAGCAGGCTCTGTCGAATCGTATCGTTGGTCGAATAGACCGGTCCAATCGTCGTGACATTCCACCAGGCATTGTCATCTTCATCCACGGTNACTGCTGCAGCCCAGTGTGGCTCACCNTCNGTGAGANCTGAAATNAGCANCGAGNTCGTCGGGTCATCATGACTGATATTCGCATAAGGTGTCAAACCAGATGCATTGGAAAAATCACTACTCTCAAAGTAGATCAGAGTGTATGCCAAATCTGATGATGGAGAAGGTGTGAATGAGAGATTCAGCACACCACCGTTGTCATTGGGGACGTCAGCCAAAGAGACGATTGCAGCATCGGGAGGAGTGGTATCGTACACAGGGGGAACGTCTGGGACCTGAACAGAGACAATGTTTGAGAGATTGGAGAATATCCCGTTACTGTGCATAGAACGAACCGCATAATCCCACTCTTGGTTGGTGACACCGTCCGTGTCTTGATAACCAAAGGTGGGGGTCTCTGCAAGGGGTTGATCGATTGAGATTTGACTACCTGTTACCGCTCTAAATAATTGATAACCAATCAAATCNTCTTGACTGGTTGAATTGGTCCACATCAATGAGACTTGGCTGTAATTGTAATCAAAAATTTGCAATACCGGAGGTTCNGGAACCTGAATGTTCTCAGCCCCTTCAGTCCAAGATATTGAGACCGAGTCAAGAGTTACGGTTCCGTTACGTGTGCAAGTGATGTTAACGGGGACGTCAATATCACCCGAACCCATGAGCATGAAACTGTTCAGAACGTTCGACAAATTGCCATTGGTTGGATTGGTTTCAACCACGAAGGTGGCCGTATACGACATATTGAGTGCAGACTGTGTGATGGAACCCGCACCCATGCTTCGAGCGACTGGAGACATGATCCCCCACGGGATATCATATGCATCGTAATTGACGGTCACACCCGTCAATTCAGTATTGATATTGGTGATCAGTAAACCTTGATCCGATTCACTCAACGGACTGCTGGAACTTGCAAATCCAGACATTTCCATTTCGATGACACTGTCTCCNTCCAAGTCCCACTCTAGGGTATGCCATGCACCGATGAACAAACCTGGAGTGGCTTCTCCAGCGGCAATAATTTGCTCAGAAAGGCCGTCTCCGTCCATGTCTGCAAAGACCATCGCTCGTGGAGAGGTGTGTGGGTTGAACGAAGTGGAACTTGATGTATTAACGCCTCCATTGGAATTGAATGCATACATTTNGACCGAACCGGTCTGTGTGCTATCTGAACCGTCCGGTGCACCTTCAAGAGGNCGGAAGAAGTCAACATCACCATCACCATCGTGATCACCCACAGTATAATTCTGTAGACCAACCAAGGCGGAGGTCGTGGTTGTCCAGTCGGTACCATTCCAAGTTGCTGTACAGGCCGCCGTTGAGGTTGGACCCATGAGATCATCAAAGCCATCCGCATTCCAATCAAACACCTCAAACGGCCCAGCTGTGCATTCGAATTCGTCCATAGACACAACCCAACTGTTGGCTGAAAAATTCCACAAGGTGTTGTACGAAGTCATCATGTCGTTCTCACCGACCACCACCGAGAGATTGTTCCCATAGAAGGTGCCAATATCGACGTGAACGAAGTTCTCAAGCCCTGTCATTTGATTTCCGGAAGGTACGGTGACAGTGACAGCGGTCGAGAAACTTCCACCACTGAAGGACCGGAAGCCGAGGGTACCATCGGCATCAATTGAGATGAGGTCGTCTTGTAAATCACCATCCAAATCGGCCAAGACGGCATCCTCGAACTTCTCATTCATCGAGACGTTGGTGGTGTAACTCCAGCTGTTGCCAGACATGTGCTGACACAATTCGTCTTCCTCTGTAGCAACGGCCAATACGTCGGTACTCCCGTCTCCATCAGAATCTCCCAAAATCAGTTTATCTGCATCGGCACAGGTGGGAATCCAACTGCTGACCAAACCGGTCCCATTCCACTTCATCCATCCAATGTGTGGCCAAGTGGTCCCATTTGCCGCCGTGTGCTCTTGAACCAAAAAGATTGGATCTTCAATTCCATCGCCGTCCATGTCCCCAACTTGCAAATCTGCAACGGCACCAATGCCACTGAATTGAGCTCCTAAATCCGGAGAGAAACCGACGGTGATTTCTGATGAGGACATCTGCGCTGATGTGGGCAATCTCCAACTGCCTGCAGGCAACCATGTCTGGTTCCCATTGGCAGAGACAGTCGTTGAAGTGGCACCGTTTGAGAATACAATTTGTTCGCCAACACGCCCGTCGCCGGTGCTTCCAAGGTGCCACTCGTATTGTCCATCACTATCCAAATCCACCGTCAACGAACCCGGAGAGGGGTCATTGACGTCGTATGTGATGTGGAACGAAGCCCCACCAATTGTCGAGTTGCGTTGTAAGGTTAGGTTCACCGTGGTGGGGGCAGTGGAATCGGTTTGAACTGTCAAACTTGCACTCCCATCTGCAAAGGTATCGATGACACCGGAGGCTGGATTGGCCGATGCCATTGGGGTGTAGGCAAACAAACTGGAGACCATCAACAATGCGAGGATTACCGAGCGCGTAGCGCTCGAACGCTTGGGGTGCCGAGGGTGGTGCATGAGGTGCGGACGTTAACCGAAGGTTAAGTCGCCTTCGGCGAAACCCCTGAAAAAATATCAAATCCATTTGTTTCATCTCTTTTGCGTGGCCTCTAAATATGGCTCTATCAATGGTCATTTTTTCAAAATCATAAAGTTACCATCGGAACGATTAAAATAACCCGTCGACTGGTTGGAAATGGTCAGGTGGCGACTTCGTGACAGGTTCAACTGGTGCAGGAAACAGCCGCGTGCTAATTCGAGTAGGCGATGTTGAAATCGACATTACAGGATCGCAAAAAGAGGTGGATGCTGAGATGATGAATATCCGTGAAGGAGAAGAGTGGTCTACAGCAATCGCCAAGGTTCGAAGTGCACGAGAAACCGCCATATCAGCTGCCATCGAAGCCGCCAAGAAAAGCGGGATGCCAGAGCGTGGTTCTGCCTTCCGCTCACTGATTGAAAACAGTACATTGACCAAGAAACCAGATCAAGTCTTGGCCGCCATTCAATACCTGCGCGAAGTCGAGGGCTTGGATGACTCTCCGCCTCGTGTACTCAAGCAATTGTTCGAGGACAGTGGTTTGGCAGCACCCGACAATCTCTCACTCTATCTCAATCGCTTGGTTGAGCGTGGATTCATCTCATGCCCACCGGGCAGTTCTGGAAAGAACCGATACGCGGTCCTCACCCCTGAAGGACGCGCGCACTTGGACCGACGCTCGGGTGCCTGAGGGGTTGCCATGGTTGAGATTGGTCCCGATGCGGACCTTTCATTCCAATCGTTCATCGGCCATGATTTTCGTGACATGGATTTGTCCGGTGTCAACTTCCGTCGTGCGATTTTAGATCGCTGCAACTTCCAAGGTTCGAATCTTGCAGGTGCCGATTTCCGAAAGGCATCCTTGGTGGGTGCGGACTTGATGAAGTGCGCATTGGATGGGGCGGATTTCCGCGGTGCAAAATTGACTAAGGCGAAATTGAACTTGTCAAATTTCCAAGGTGCAAAATTGGATGATGCAGATTTGCGTGGTGTTCGTGGACGCTATGCCATTTGGCGACGTGCCAATTGGTGGGATGCGAAATTGAACGATGATCTTCGAGAGGTCCTCAAAAAGAAGTGGCCCAAAGAGGACTGATTACTCCTCTTCACTAAAGGTATTATGACCTGGTTCTGAAGGTTCATACAGGTAATCAATCATAAGGTGCTCTCGATAGAGGGCTGCGCGACCCTCTGGAATTAGAATCGCGACAAGGGGTAGTGCGATACAGAATGCACCGCAAGCGAATTCAAGGATGATACTTGTCCATCCAATAGTAGCTTGGAAACCATAATTTTCAGCGACAAGATGAATCCAAACGTTCTCAACGATGTTGGCAATGAAGAA
>PBPV01000092.1 GCA_002724815.1 Methanobacteriota archaeon
TGATGTCCTCTGCCAGTGCTAGAGTTCTCTCGATGTCCTCTTCGGCCTGGGCTAGAATACTGAATCCAAGTTCAGGATCTTTGTATCCGACATCGGATGCATTTCGACAGAGACTCGATGCTTGGTCTAGACTCGCACCTTGGGCCTGCAAATTGAGAATTCGTGTCTCCAATGCATCCAGAGTACGACCGAATCGTTTCCGCTCCGCTCGATCAAAATCTCCTCCGAACAAATCTTTCATCACAAGCAATCCAGCGCTTCCGAGGATCAAAGCGCCGACGATCATTGAGTTTTGTTCTGGGTTCGATGAGAGCAAGATGGCTCCACCAATGGTCAGCCCTCCAAGGGTCATGATGCCTCGAAACCGCTGAGCATCCAAACTTCCTCGTAGGTACTCTCGAGAGGTGAATAAGCATGCGGCGGAGACAACAAACATCAGTAGATGTCCGATCTGTTCGGTACCTTGGGTATTGAATATGTCAATTCCCAAGATGGCTATGGCTGGCCATGAAAGACTCCCTGCAGCGCCCAATCTGCCGCGAGCACGTGCATCAGGTTCAACAAAATCTTGCAACAACAATGATGATGCCAGCAATAACCCTACAGGCCCCAATCGATTGAAGATTGCAATCGATTCATTGTTGAGTGCCGGCCACATGTACCAAGCTGCACTGGCGATGGATGCGAACGCGCATACCAATGCAAGTGACGAGACCTTCCCCTTTTGCAACGCAATCTCCGCATCGATTCTAGCGGAGGGGGAATCCAAGTTGTCCATCGCCTCCGGCGATGAAGTCACCCTCTATGATAGGTGCCCCCTCAGGCTTCGCCATACTCACGTTCTTTCTTGAGTCGCAAAAGAGCGATGAAACCGATTGCAATCGGGAGGATCAATAAAATCCACATCAACGGTGTCATCTCCGATGAAATCGTCAATTCAGTGAAAAATTCTTCACTCGTATTGTCGGTAAACTCAATCCGAACAATGACCTCACCGGCTGCCCATTCAGAGACCGACAATCGATGTGTCATGTTGCCAGGTCCATCTGGAGTCGCCTGAACAGCAATGAATTCGGATGTACATTCTTCAAGGTAGCAAAGGCGGAAAATGGTCTCTCCTTGACCTGCATTTTCCAAGGTGATGTCCAAGGCTCCTGGTTCACCAGGGCCGCCAGTACCCAATTTTACAACCTCAGTAATTTCGAAAAATCCACCGAAGGGGGGCTCGACAACGAACAGCATCGAATGCGTACCTGTATTGCCCGAAGAATCGGTTGCGTTCACCACCAATGCATGTCGTCCAGCCGGGAGCGCTGGCAATGTGAAAGATTCAACATCATCCCAAGATTGTCCGACATTCAGTGGCTCATTGTTGAGTTCAACCGACCAAGTCAGTTGTTCAATGGCATCAATGTCATCCCATGANTCCTCTAAGCTTACGTCAATCTGNGATCCACCTTCGATTGGCAAATTCAAATCACCGTAGTGATTTCCATCAACGGACAATGCAGGACGTGGGTTTGGATTGGTCCGATCGGTGACTACGACATCCCATGATTGTGTGGCTGAGTTCCTCGCCGCATCGGACAATTCCAGTTGAAGGTGGTACACCGTAAGTGGTTTCGCTTGATGTCGGTCTTCAATGGTGAGGTGCTGTCCATTGATGTGTGGGCCTTGAACAAACATGTCGCTCCAAGCATGATTGCCGATTCCCAATTGAATCCAACCATTGNTCTTGTTGGATGTCCATCGAATGTCTACTGGAGGTGCAGAATCGTCCCCCGCTTGTGTCGCCCCTGACAGGACAGCACCCGAAGGAATCGAAATGGTCTGTTGGCCAACATCGACGACTACGGGTTCGGAATCATCGTTGTGCATGTACTCCATTTGCAAATTTCGAGTTGGCTGGACTCCGTCAATGTACAATTCTTGGCTGAAGTTGGCCATCAAACCCTGTGGATCTGTACATTCCAGTGTCAGATCAATCCAAGTGCTGTACTCGAGATTGAAAAACATTGGATCGATGGTAATGTTGGAAGCATTTTGATCGACGAGTGTCGTATTCTCGGATTGAAGAATAAACCGACTTTGTGGAGATACAATTGAGGTGTCCGCACAACTCGATTCGATGGTTGTCGGTTGAGCATATGGCAACCATGGGAGTTCTCGATCTTCGGCAAACCACGATGCGGTCGGAGCCATGTTTGTTCCCAAAGCAATGGTGACATTGCCGGTGACACCGATGGTGCTACGATGAATCACAAAGTCGTCAGGCATCCCTGAGATATGTTCACTTTGTGGCGAATATCGAATTTCATTTGGGGCAGGTAGTGTAATGCGCAAATCGGTACGATCAGATAAATTGCCCGTGATTGGAACCCAGAGCAATCGAGTTGAGCGACTGTCCGCTTGCCCAGAGAGGTTTGCCTCGATACTCCAGCCCCAAGTTTCGTTGCCAACTTGGGATGCGATGGTCGGTGTTCCAATCAAGTCGACTTTGTCATACGCACAGCATCCAATTTCGGTATGATTGGTAATCCACTCATCAAACAGCGAAACATCTCCTGAAAACATACTTGCAATTTGATGTTCAATCCCCAAATGTGAATCTGGTAAATCGGGGTGGCCGAGCGTGTTTGGAATGGTAATTGTTGATGACCAAGTTGCATTCAATTCCGCGGCTTGTTCAATGGTTCCCAGCAGATTAAGGTGCGCATCTCCCGCAATGCTTCGTGGCTCTTCAATCACTTCACTCAGGAAATTCGATGCGTTGGTATCCTGATTGAACGTCAACGGATTGTCCTGAGGAATTCCATCTACTAGTCGAACCAAGGTCCAATTCCCACTGGGAAGATGAATGTCAATTGGTAATTCCGGGTCGAGATTCGTAAGGTTGCCTGAATCGTCCCACAACAGGACGTTTCCCGGTGGTTCTTCACTCCAAAGATGAATGGTTTCGGACTCCGCATCAATGATTGGCAAGGATGCAAACAGAAGCAAGGCGACAATGGTAATCGCCGGACGCATGTATCCACCTCATACACGCGAACCATCATCGAAAATGATGGTTGACCCGTCCGTATCCATTTCAAGCGCGATGACCTTGTATGCCCCCTCCAATTTTGATTGGATTTCAGGCGTCCCTTGGAACAAGAAAAATCCTCCTCCTCCAGCACCCAGTAATTTCCCACCAGAGGTGCCCAACTCCATGACTGTCGAATACAAATCATCCAATGCATCGCCGGTAATTCCATCCACAAGAGTCCGCTTTATTTGCCATGATGCATCCAACAATATCCCTACAGTGTTGTGGTTTCCAGATTCCAATGCGGTCCGAACCTCAACTGCCTGTTGCCGAAGAACATCTAGATCTGCGCGTTTTTTGTCGGACGAAGCGGATTGCTTTGCCAGAATATCACTGGCCTTTCGTGTAATTCCTGTATAGACCAAGAAATAATTTGACGCCAGATCCTGTGCATCAATTTCGATTGGCGTGACGACAACAGTATCGTCAGGCATGAATGCGATTTGATTGGAACCTCCAAATGCCGCGGCATACTGATCTTGTCTACCAATGGGCTGTCCGAGCAAATCAATCTCAATCTGGCAAGCTTCATCGGCCAATTGTGCGGCGTCAGGGTTCCGTCCAGCGAAAGTGTGCAACGCATTCAACAATCCGACCGTCAATGCCGAGGAGGAGCCCAAACCGGTACCGCGAGATGGGATGTCTGCAATGGTTGTAATCTCGACACTGTGCGTTACTCCGGTCATTCGCATGGCTTCCCGAACCAATTCATGTTCCAACATCTCAAAATCATCAACAATTTCAGTTTTTGAATAGCTGACTCGAACGCTGTTGTCAAAGCGCTTGTTGACTGTGACGTGGATGTGCCTGGCCAGTGCCATAGAGGTGACCAGGCCCCCTTTTTCGCTCTCCGTGTAATAGGCAGGAAGATCCGTCCCACCTCCGCAAAACGAGACGCGAACCGGAGTCCGACTGATAATCATCAAGCCGCGGACACACCATTCCCCCTTCAAGCCCTCGGCTTCCGATTCCTATGGAATCGACATGTTTGACGACCCCAATGAATAAGTTCGTGGGTCTGTCAAGGGGTGCCGGCGGACAGGATGGACGGCGACCTCATTACCATGGATGATATGACAAATGAAGAGATTGTTTCTCTTCTAGACGATGCTGAACGGCTGCTTCCAGTAGCCCATGGCGAAGAGTTTCTCCCACTGCTTCAGGGCAAACTTTTGGCGAATATGTTCTTTGAACCTAGTACACGTACTCGCATGTCGTTTGAGACTGCAATGAAGCGTTTAGGAGGGGATGTAGTCAACCTCGGAGACGTCAAATCCTCATCTGCAGTGAAGGGCGAGACTCTGTATGATACCATGCGAATGGTCGACGGATATTGCGATATTGCAGCCCTTCGTCATCCGCGTCAGGGAGCCGCTCAGTATGCCGCAGATGCCTGTGACATCCCAATCATGAATGGTGGCGATGGGGCCGGCCATCATCCCACACAGACCTTACTTGATTTGTTCACGATTCGACAAGCTCATGGCCGATTGGATGGACTAACCGTTGCTTTGGTCGGTGATTTGCGCTATGGTCGAACCGTACACAGTCTATCTCATGCTTTGGCAAGATTCGATTGTGAATTGATTTTCATTTCGCCAAATCAACTCTCAATGCCAACTGATATTGTGTCGGATTTGACGGAATCTGGGGCAAAAATCACCGAAACGGATGATTTGTACAGCGCCATCCCCGAGGTAGACGTCATCTACATGACGCGAATTCAGAAGGAGCGATTCCCAGATGATGATGAATACGAAAAGGTAGCGGGAATCTACAAGCTCACTGCCGCTGATTTGACTGCAGCCAAGGGGGAAATGATTGTCATGCACCCCTTACCGCGAGTCGATGAGATCTCTCCTGACGTAGATGCAAGTCGACATGCCCGATACTTTGAACAAGCTTTCAATGGGGTCGTAGCCCGAATGGCTCTCATGTGTAAATTACTGGGTATTGATGTTCCAGGAGGTGCTGCCTGATGTCCACTAGTGAAATGCGTCGTGTAACTGCGATCAATAACGGTACTGTCATCGACCATATTCCAGCAGGTTCCGCTCTCTCAGTATTGCGGATGCTTGGCATCTCTGATGATCGGGCATCACCAATCAGTTTGGTGATGAATGTACCCTCCTCCAAACACGGTAGAAAGGACATCATCAAGGTTGAAGATCGCGAATTGACACAAGATGAGTTGGATCGATTGGCTCTAATCGCACCCAAGGCAAGTGTTGCAATCATCCGCTCCTACGCAGTTGCTGAAAAGCGCGAAGTAACAATAGGAAAAGAATTGGTTAATGTGGCAAGATGCACATATTCGAATTGTATTACCAACAATTCTCGTGAACCATTAGATCACCGACTTAACGTCGTTAAGACCGATCCACTGGAATTGCGCTGCAGATATTGTGGCCGGTCGCAAAATATGAAAGAATTGATCAACAATTTGATTTGATCAGACTTCAGCCAACCACTGCTGAAAGATACACGCTTGACAGATGGGTTGACTTGAGGGTGACCCACATTGTTCACACTCAGTTGCTTGCCCAGCCTTCCATGATGGCGGTGGGTTTTCGCTTGATGCCCACAGCTCACGAATGGCATCCATCGAGTGAACCAACCCATGCATTGTACCTGGGTTTGCAGCTTCCATCTCGGCGAGATAGGCTCGATGTTTTTGGCGCAATGCACCTGGTGCATGTGGACAATCGTCATGGTGTATTGGTAAATTTGCGCCTATTGCATAAGCATGAATCTCCCTTTCCGGAATCCATCGTAAAGGAACAATTCGGGGCGGTAACCCCTCAATCGGCACCGATGTGTGTGGGGCTAAGCGGATGATTCTCTCCATTTCTCCTTTTCCTAGATTCATCAGTACTGATTGAGCAGTGTCATCGAGGTTGTGGCCCAGTGCCATCCATCGGGCGCCGACACGCTCAGCCAATGCATTCAAGCCCTGTCGCCGAAAAACGCCACAATAAGAACAAGGTTTCATTCCTCTTGCAGCTTTGTGATTTTCAGCCATCAAGGGCATTGACTTTACTACTGCATCCATACGCTCGAATCCCAATTCGGGATACGAGATGGTCTCAAATCGCAATTGATGTGATTCGGCCAACTCCCTCGCACAATCGATCGAGGGGGAGCGGTACCCGTCAATACCCTCGTCGACACAACCACATACCAATTCGACATCACGTCTTGCGCCGACAATTTTGACCAGCATGTCCAGCAATACAGCTGAGTCCTTGCCCCCAGAAATGCAGACTAGGATGACGGCAGGTTTTCCATCTTCATCTCGAGCATCGGAGGGTAAATCCAGTTGATTTCTCAACGTCTTCGATACACGTTTTCGGATGGACTTTGCAAGATGAGATTGGCACAGATGTTGGCCACTGTATATCTGGTGAATTACAGCAGGGTGGCTACACCGACTGCAAGACTGTACATCCAATGAGCCTGCCACGTTACTCCCAAGGGGTGCCTCTCTTCAATCCAACCGTTTCNGCAAANAAAAAANNTCAATTGATTTTTTGAATTTNNAATTGGAANTTTAATCTTTATTTTTNCTTTAGTTCTCACTGNATTTTANAGCCTATATTCGTACACAAAGACGACAAAAATCCCCAAAATACCGATTTTTCAGTTGGCGAATCAAATTTACNATCCAAACGGCCCCCNNAGGGGCCGCCATGGGGCAAGTTCTTGAAGTCGTATTGAACCTGAGTGACTTTTGAGGACGACCATGTTGACACGTTTGCTCTCAAATATCGATGGTGTCAAAGCCTGCCTTTTGTCTAGAGANGGGGAAATTGTAGGTGGCGACGGGGAGGGCAATATCACCCTCTACCACCAGGCCATGAAGATGGCTTCCGATCTGAAATTCGGTACGGTTGAAGAGATGTGGTTTGAGGGTAACTTGACAACAGTAGTAGCCACGATTCGAGGTGGCTCCAGTCTTTGGCTGACGAGTGATGTTCTCCCCGTCGGTCGCTTGAGTCATGAGGCTCGNGCATTGAGACCAATCATTGAAGATTTAATTGAGGTGTAACTATGTTCAATCTACCGCCAGGAAATTCTGTAGATACTGAAGCCGATTTGAGTGTAGGGCAAGACCAAATGCCGTTTGAAACCGGTGTCATTTCTCACTACAAGCCACGAGCAAAAACCGCATGCGCACATCGTTTGGTCTACGGTGGACGTGTAGTCGGATGGNTAGCAGAATCAGATGCAAAGCAAACCTTCGTGACCGGTGAAGGAGGGACGCACTCGTCTATTGGAGTTNTCCGACGCACACGAATTGAGTGCAAGAGGTGCAACTTGGACGGTAAGCCAGTTTACCGAGATNGCCCGAAGAATCCCTGAAGCATTTTCAGATCCTTCAGATGTGGCTGCACTACTCGCTCAAGGTGCGGCTGCGCTTCCCATCGATACGGTTGATCTAGCATTGCTGGTTGACCGCCTTACTGAATCGGATGAGGTAATGGGTGCTTTAGCGTTTGAAGATGGTGTGGTCATACATTCAAGTGGCTCACTACCTTCAACACCTGATGATTTGGCAAAGTTGGGTCAAGAACATCTTCGGGGTATCGCCTCAAAATTTGAGCAAGTGGAATCACTTTCTGCNAATCTTCGCTTGGAGGGAGGTCAACTCATGCTCACCGAAGCGGGACAAGCATCGGTCGCCATTTGGTGCAAACATGGCTCAGATGCACACGCNGCTCTTGCAAATGCTGCAAGTCTGGTTGGCACCATCGATGATCAAGTCACAGCATTCGATGAANTACCCGAAGGTTTTGTGACGAAAGAATCGAAATCAGGTGTCGACCAACTCATTTCTCATCTACGGGCTGCTCATGAAAACCAACTGACTGGTTACGTAATGTCTGTATCTGAGAGCGATGAACCTGTTTACATCATTCTCGTCAACGGTNTACCGAGTGGGGTTCGCGAATCTGAAAGTNCATCGTTAGCCGATGCCATTCATGCGATGACAACATCCTCTCGCAGATTNCTCACCAATCGTTTGGAACGACGTGCACGACTCGGTCTGACAGGTTCTACCGTCGAAGATTTCTCATTGGCACATTTGACNGATGCGATTTCGAACTGTCGAACTCGTTCAGACGANCGAAAGAAACTCATTGCGAGTCGGTTGGATGCTTTGTTTGGCTTTGATTTGGGNCTTGAATCCATGGAATCTGGTCGTTCAGCATGGAAGATGTTGGAAACGGGTTCCCCAACCGCGAAACTCATGCCTGTATCCAATTCAAAAGTCCTCACTCCAGCAAGTGGTGAGCTGAAGAAGAGACTCGAACAACTTGAGCACACACAAATTTCTCTTGAACGAGAGAAAGGCCGATTGGAACGNGAACTTGAAGATGCTCGAGCTGCGAGAGACGATGCTCGTGAGCAAATGCATGACTTGGAAGCATCCCTCAGTGAAGCAAGAGATGAGCGCAGCGAATTGCACCGAGAAATCGATGATATGACCAACAAAGTTCGTACTGCAGAATCAACGATGGATGAAGCAGCATCACTTTCCAANCGCCTCACAAAAAGGGTTTCTGAACTTGAGCACATGGTCGAAAAGCGAGCAGAGGAACTGGCCAATGCATTGGGTGAATTCGATTCACGTGAAGCACTTTTGGAAGATTTGCGGGAGCTTTCAACGCAGGAAGCGACAGTCAAGTCCGAACTAAGTTCAGCAGAAACCCGTTTGGACGAAGTTCGCAAAGCAATCGATCATGATGAGCGTCTCCAGCGAGTACTCACTGAGCAAGTCAACGCACAGCGTGATCGGCATCGTACCGGTCAGGGTGAATTGGATGAAATTGAACGTAGAATCGAAAACCAGCGAGCAGAATTGGCGGATTTGGATGCCGAAGGCCATGCACATCGCCGCTTGATGGAAGAAGAGCGAGGACGTATCTTGGATTCGGAACGCAAGTCGACCATCATGCAGTCAGAATTGCGAGAAATGATGGAAGAGCGCCGTCTGTTATTGCGTGAGTTGGGTGATTTGGATGCAAGAAAAGCCCAATCAGAGACGGAGTTGAGAATGCTATTGGAACAGGCAGAGGATATCCAAGAAGCGCATGAAATGGCTTTACTTGACTTACAGGAAGCAGATCGTATCCGAGCAAGATTGGCTGAAGAACCATTGGCTCAAGCCCTGCTCGGAGATGAACGTGGGCTATCGAGTTTGGAACCCGTTCTCGATCGAATGGCCAATGCCCGAAGTCGGGGATACAGCATCGTTTTGCTTGACAGAGCGGTTGAGCGCGCACTTTCAATCATTCAACACAGCGTGGACGAGGTTGCGAAGACTCCACGTCACCTGCTTTCACTTGAAGTCATGGAATTACTCGAGCGACAAGCTCCAGAAACAGCGTCTACAGTTCGTGGACTCACTCGCTGGTCGGTTCAATCTCGATTGGAACACCAACTCGCTGAAACTGTGCAACATGTAGTCCTCGATTTGGAAGGACTGCTTGACGAGTATGAGCGCTCGGTCACGATGTTGGCACAACTGCAAGAGGTGCTGCGAGGTCTTGTTGATTTGGGATTGCCATCAGAAGATATCAAGCCGCTCGAACGATTTAGTCACATGCCTGAAGCCCTACCGTACATTTCTGTGGAGGCTCGCAGGCTGATTCAGCGATCTCTTGACGAAATCTATCTTGATGCAGATCGGAGAACTGCCGGAGATGCCGTCGGATTGGCGGAGACTGTCGAAGTTCTGGAATCTCTCCTACGTCGTCTTGATGTTGCTGGATTGACAGGCGAAGACCCAACTGGAGCGCTTTGGTCATTCCAGCGTTCAGGAAGCCTCCCATTCGAAATCGATGGATTGGCTCGCCACGAACGTCCTGACGTAAACACAGAGGCGATTCGACACATGAATCCAGTTGCGGAAGTCGAAGAGGCCACTCCCGTATCTACAGAGGTTATCGCACCGAGTGCGCCCGCAGCGGCACCAACACCCGAAGCCAGTTCAGCCCCCGCCTCTAATTCAACATGGCAACCCATTGAGCCAGCATCCGAAACCGATGGTGTCGATATATCAGCACGAATTTCTGCAGGATTAACCCCTGCAGACGTGGCAGGTGATGCAGATGAAGCTGCATTAATGGCAAGCATCGATGTGGCTCTATCGGAAGTAGACTCTGCAGCCCATACCCGAGAGGGGACCGAAAACGGTGTTGCGCCACCGGTTGATCCGGTGCGTAGAGATGCATTGGATGATCTTGAACGCGAACTATCTGATTTGGACATGTAGGTGGATTCATGGATGAACCTGGTCCAAGTTCAACCTTACTCAATCGAGTTGAAACTCACGGTCTACAGTTCCCATGGTACCTTGAAAAGTTAAGTTTCATTCTCTCCATCATCGTTGTAATTTTCGCAGGTCAATGGATGTGGAATGATTCAGGCTGGGAGCCGTACATACTCTGGCCCATGTCTGTATGTGGATTGCCCTTGGTTGCAATGTTTGGTGCAGAATCCATCTCGCGAGTGATTCAAGCCTTCCACAAACGTGGGGCCAAGTAATCACGGGTTTGTTTTGCCTCTGTTGAGTGCGGATTCAATCAATCCCGAGACTCTCTGCCAAGGCACAACATAACGCAATCCTGCAACGAATGTCAGGAATAGCATAGCTGAGATAACTTTCCCGTATGTCAAGCGTAGTTCGAGTGATTCCTTCACTTGCCCGCTCCATTGTCCAGATCCAGTCCACCCCACGACATCAATAATCAAATCGTCAAACTTCAGGGCCAGCATGGTGACAAACATGACTGCGAATATGACCACAACGGTGTGCTGCATGTGGGTGTTCAGAATGCTTTGGAATTGTCTGACATATTCGGGGTCCTTCTTGCAGGATTCGGGCAATCTAAACGCATATTCCAGGAATCGAATGGTCGCATGTGCGGTTTCGGAGAAGATCATCAGTAGGATTGCAACCAACAACAATTCCCATACCTGTCCTGAAATTAAACCTCCAAGCGTATCCGCTTCACCGATTTGTGTAGGCAAGGGGTTGAGTCCAGGGGCATTCGGATTTGAAGCACTGGAGAGTTGGCTAACCACGCCCTCGTAAGATAATAGGGCATATATTCCCAAAAAGATGAGCATGTAAGCCATTGACCAATTGATCATTCGCTTGGAAAGACCCCAAATGCCCATTAAACCAAACAAAACAGGTGCGAGGAACAAGAGTAAGATCAGCAACTGTATGTAAACCGATAATGGCCATACGAGATGGTTCGCATGGTTCATCGAATCGTCTGCATTTCCGAATGGAAGATACAAGTCAAAGTTGACAATCATACCGAACGTCCAAGTCAACAGGAACATCCCTGCCAAGAATAGAATCATGGCTCCGAGCAAACCCAATGTGATCTTTCGTCGACGAGCCGGAGGTTGGAAATTGAGTGCGACCCAGGCTCCTGCTATGGCGATACTGAGTAGAATCGGAACGTAGTATCGCCCATCACCTTGGTTGCCCTGTCCGGTGACCCAGTTCGGAAGAGGCAGTTCATCCATTCCTCCACCTTCGGTTAGAGTCGCTTCAATTTCACCTAAGGTCAAGGTATGGTCCAGAGCGGGGCACCAAGAGCCACTTGCAACATAATCTGGATGACAGGAACCAAAGACTCGAGTCATGGTAAGGAAGAGCCAAATCAGAGCGAGAGAGGCTACAAGTTGCAGACAAACAACTCGCCACTCTTTTCGCAAAATGCGCAGGTGAAGGCTGGTGATCCCTTCTTCCTGTTGTGCAACATCATCAGCCATCATCTCACCTCCTTACATCTTCACCTGCAACAATGCTTGGCTTAGTTCAACATCTGGCATCCAATCAATCACGCGGGCACCGTAACCTGCGACAGCGGAAAGTCGGTTTTGTCGTTCGAGTTTCATGACTTCATAGGACATCCGAGGAATCCGACTGACAAGTCGTTCATAATCGATACTTGATGGACTCAGAATGACAACTTCGTGACCACGTCCGGCCAAATCCCGAATCGCATGAGGTACAGTACCATCTCCCTCTAGGCTTGAAATGACGAACACGGGACTTCCACGACTAAATCTCGGTGCGAGGGAATTGGTCACGGCCTGCAGTGGCATGTCCCCTTTTGGTGCCACACCGGCAAGGCTGGATAGGACCTTGAAATACTGCTTGTCACCGCCATCAGCGGGTAGGTAAGACAACGTGTCATCATACACGGCCAAAGCCACAGAATCTCTTCTTTTGATGAAGTACGATGCCAAACTCGCAGCGGCAACCGTCCCCATCTCAAGTGGATTTTTCAGTACAGTTCCAATTCGACTGATATCTCTAGAATCGAGTAAAATGAACACATCTGTAACAGCATCACGACACTTTTCGTTGACCATCATCACTCCTGTTCGGGCAAAAGCCTTCCAATTGATAATCTTAAACGGGTCACCGGGGACATATTCACGCAGTGAATAGAATTCAGAACCAGGGCCAGGTGTTCGCAATGTCATGGCACCCGTGTACATCTTTGGGGTTCGACTTCGAATCATCGCTTCTTCAATTTCGCGAACTTGAGGGAATACAATCAACCCTGAACGGTGATCGATATACATCTCTTGACTGAATAGATTGAATGTATTTCGATAGCGGACCGATACTGGACCGAACGAATAGTGGCCGCGGAGTGGACATCGCAAGACATAGCGGATACGAGTTGTTTCGCCGGGTCCCAAATTGACTCGCATGTAATTCAGACCGCTGCGTAATTTCATCTCGTGTGGGACATTGTCGAAAATCTCGAGTTGTTGTGTACGTCGAAATGAACTGTTGGTAATCGCCAATTCCACGTAAAGGTCATCGCCCTTGTACAAATTATCAGCAGATAATGTACGTACGACTTCCAGCTGTCCGTGACCCACTACCCAGGAGTTAATCGCCAAGAATGCAATGAATAACAAGCCGAGAATCATTAGTTGGAAATTGGCAATCATCATACCAATTAGGACCAATGAGATTCCAGAGGTCAAAAGCAGTGCAGCTTTACGTGTCCACATATCATCTCACCTCCCTTACTTGCGTCCCCACATCTTCACTC
>PBPV01000093.1 GCA_002724815.1 Methanobacteriota archaeon
GTCTTGAATCAATAGAGCGAATCTCTTTGACGACTTCACGAGATTCTTCGCTTGATTGTTCTCCACTGATTCCAACAACCATGATGACGACATCGTTGCCGACGGTTGATTCAATCAGGCCATTTCTCTGCAATTCAATCATGATCTGTTCTTGTTGAGTAAGGTTCTCATCACCTGAATCGTCCCAGAAATCGACCACTTGGTCCGCGGTCATTTCGGCGTCAAAGTGTGCATAAGAATACACATACATGGTATTGTCAATCAGTAAAATTTCTTTTGACAAGGCATACAAATCTCTCAGATTTTGTTCTGAGAAGATATCGCTATCTGTATCGACTTCAAACACCAGCGTTGCAGTATTGGACACATCCTGCACCCATTTTTCATCGGTTAACTCCAAACCTCTTCGAGCTTCATCATCTGGGCTCAATGCTCGCCACGAGGTCAACCCCCACTCGGCTTGCAAGAAGGGTGAACCTGCGACCAACAACACCATCATCGAGGGGATGAGGACCACCAACGGTCTTTTCATCACTCGATTGGCAATCCAAGACCAAAATCCATCTTCACCCGATTTGTCATTGAAGGAAAAGGGAACCTTGAGTGAGTTGACTCGATCACCCAGTAGAGAAAGCAAAGCAGGCAAGAGCACGATTGATGATGTTAGAGCCACAAAAGTTGCACAAATCCCACCCCAACCCAAAGAGGGGAGGCTTGTGTTCTGGAAAACCAACATTCCAGATAATCCAGCAATCACGGTCAATCCCGAAAATAGAATCGCTCGACCTGCTGTTGCACTGGTCATCGCGATTGCGGTGCGATGATCATGTCCTCTGCGCAACTCTTCCCTAAATCGATTAACGATGAAGAGTGAATAATCAACACTGAGACCGATTCCCAGCAAGGAGACAATATTGTTGGCATAAATGGTGATATCATCAAAGATGTAAGTGAGTCCTGTAACGATTCCGACTGCTGAAATCACGGTGTAAACTCCTGTCATCACCGGTAGTCCGGCTGCAATCAGGCTACCAAATATGAGTAACAAGATAATCAAAGTAATCGGACCTGAAATCAGTTCAGCCTCAATGAGTTCTTTCTTTAGGGTCATGTCAAAGGTTACATCAATTGCCAAGTTCCCAGTCACCCATTTTTGCATACCTTCTGGTGCATCACTCGGGAGTAGGATTTCGTCATATTCGTCAGCAAGCAGGGCTTTCGCATCATCACGATCTAAATTCACTCGAACCTCGACTCTTGACCAAGAATCGTCAACCTCACTAATCAGATACGATTGATTTTCTTCATTGGTATTCCATGGATAATTCACATCTACGCCGTCATGTTTAGCAAATGATTGAACCGTCTGTATCATTGCATTCTGAACATCAAGATTTGACACATTTAGTCCAGGATGGTGAAATAGAACATAGAAGATTTCGACATTACCAGATTCACCATCTGAGAAACCTTCTCCAAGGGCATTCCAACCATGAACAGATTCCAGATCACCTTCACCAAAGCCCTCCACATACTGTGGCTCAAGAAACATCAAACTGGCAAAACCAACACAGGCCAGCATGGTGACGACCAGAACGACCTTGGCATTGTCATAGACAAATTCACCAATTTTGTAGTAGGTGCGATCTTGCAATTGCTCCGGTGTCGTCTCCCCATCCATGTCCGGTCCCCCCAACAATCGGTATTTGTATACCGCTATGCAGTCATCTAGCCCAGTTTGCATATAAGGTCTAGTTTGAATCAACAAATCTGTACTCTATGAGCCGGTTTTTCATTTGGTCAACTCTATGTTCTACCGCCCCATCCGGTGTCCATGGTTGCGGTCGTCACCCTCGATGAGGAACGCCGTAATTCACTCATGGATTGTTGTGAAAATCTCAGCGAGATGATCCATTGGTTGGACTCCATCGATTGTCGCCCAGGGTTGAAGGAATTGGATTCAAGGTTGACTTCAATGGAAATCAATCTAGAGGGGCTCAAGGAACACATCGGTTACACTGAGGACAACGGATATCAGCGCAATATCATCAAGAAAACCGAACACTATGAGATTGTGGCCATCACTTGGCGTGCGGGCCAAGATACTCCGATTCACGACCACAAGGGTTCTGATTGCGCGTTCCTCATTGTAGAAGGCACCTCTACCGAGACAGTTTACGAATTGAATGAGGACAATCTTGCAGTCCCCTCACATATTCGGCATTATGCTCCTGGAGAGGTTTGCGCAGCAGACGAACCTGACATCCATCGCATCTCAAATGAAACCGATGAAGACCTGATCAATCTCCACGTATACACCCCTCCACTTTCGGGTTTTGGGATTTACGAAGCAGCTTGACTATTCCTTCTCTGGCGCATTGTTTTCCTCGACTCGTTCTGCAGCACCAGCAAGGAATTGTTGCTTTAGAGAATCAGCGGCTGAAAAGGACTCTTCAGCAGAAGGTGTCTCAGATTCGATTGCATCAGCATTTGCGGTAGGTCCTGCTCCAAATACTGCTGTTCCAGGTACTGAACTACTCNTTGCAGTGGGATCAACGGGTACAGTTGGAGCCACGCCACCGACAACCCCACCACCGGTACCGATTGGCATCATCATTTGTGGTGCAGGTTTCATGACGAATCCAGAAATCACAGCTCCGATGAGGAAGATGAGTGAACAAATGGCACAGCACAGCCCTCCACACAGTTCAAGCAAACCACGGACTTCCAATCCGGCTTGTGCATCTCTATCAAACAAAATCATCTCTTGATTGCTTGAAATGGTATATTTTTCACCGATTTGACAGCGATCGTTTTCACCGGTTTGAANCCAAACTTCTCCTTCTTCTCCGTTTTCATTGCGGCTGGTTTCCCAATATCCATTCATTTCAGCATTGTCGAGAGTATCGCAGACGATTCCTACAACCATCCATCCATCATTGAAATCCACATGTGATTTATCNAGACCAGCCATTTTCATGTTATCATCGAGTCCACAGTAGATGTTTCCGTAGGTCGAGCTCATGTTGGTCGAGTTGATGCTGTTGCCCTTCGAATCCGTAATCGTGAGGTTCAATCCTTCACAAGCATCGACGATGTCATCATCGTTGTTATCGACNGAGTATTCTGCTTGAATCATCAAGTACCATCCGGCAGAACCTTCTCCATCTTCATCGATGTATTCTAGGATTATTTCTGTGCTGGGTTCACTCATGAAATTCTCAACTTTTCCAGCTTCTTCCCAGGTGCCAAACGAAGAAGCGGCAATCATTCCTCCAATTATCAACATGACAATTCCAACAGGAATTCCAATTTTTCCAGAAATGTGCATTTGGAGGCCTCCGACAGCACACCGAGAAATTTCGGGCACTAAATCCCTTTGTTCATCAGCGGTATGCGATGATGAATCGAATTAGGATGCAATGCCCACATCGCGCTTGTATTCTTCATACACTTCGCGGAACAACCGAACATCGTCGTCAAATGTTTCAGGAAGCAACGGTCCAAATGAAAATCGGAAGAATCGCTCATACGGCGTCACGTAACTCGGATCCTTGGAGTGTGGGCGGGCCATGTCACAATCGGATGCGCAAAGGATGGCAGCCCCATGCTTGAACAAGCGCTTGTTGAGNTCATCGCTGGTCATCCCCTCAGGCAATTCCAACCAGTGATAGAATCCACCATTTCCAGTGTATACACCAAGCCCCATTTCTTCGAAGGCCTTGCCATATCGCTCTCGTTGCCAATTGTAGTGTTCTTCGACAGCCTGACGGGCCTGCTTCACACGATTCGGCTCAAGCAGTTTCACCGCATAGTGTTGTGAAGGGTGGCTGACACCCCCCATGCCGAAGCTTGAGTAATTGGCCATGGTCTCAATGTTGGTCTTACTGGCAATCATCCAACCAATTCGAATGCCCGGAGCCTGCAATCCCTTTGTGCAAGCGCCGGCGATAAACACGTTGCTGTTGTCTAAATCTTGAACGAATTCAATTCCACTGACCGAAGGNGAATGGAACATTTCGTAGGCCTCGTCGAGAAGAATCCCGTTGCCGCTTCGTTCCGCCATCTCAATCAACTCGCGAAGTTCTTCNCCTGAACGAGTNTGNCCCGANGGGTTCTGNGGATTGGAGATGACGGGCATGAGNCCATCACCNTCGTTCAATCCNGANCGATCGAANTACTCGGCATTGCTAGGATGGAAGTTGTTTTCTTTGGTGAATGGAACAATGTCATACTCGGTTTCAGTCTGNGTCAANATGTCAAGATAGGCNGGCCANTCNATNTTNCCAATTCNNACNTTNATGTGNTTNTTNAGNAANGCCATNACNGTNTANATTCCNGGNCGGCCACCGGCAAAAANCATCACATTTTCNGGNGTGATNTTNGACCCGTATCGNGANTTGTAGTACTCGACAATCGCCTCACGCAAGGCGGGGTGGCCCCAAGCCTTGGGATAGAATCGATCTTCCCAAGTCACCTCGACACTGTCGGGCAAACTGGGTCCACCGAATTTCTCCAAGGGCGTGGTGAGTGGGAATCCTTGGGACCAAGGGTGTGTTCCTTCAGTTCCCATGAATTGTCCAAAGGTATCGTGGAATGCGTAGAGCGTCTCGTAGATTCCCATCGGGGGACAATTGTCGGAGAGAAAAGACTCCACTTGGTCTGCCATGAACTGCTCACAAACATACCGCACTTGAGGTTCTCGCTTGCTCATTCTTACCATCAGGGTCTACCTGAAACTGCTTTGAAGCCGAGTGCTCACGCGTGTGCATGCGCGAGTACCCGTCTGACCGCGTCGATATGCGCAGTGACACAGTAACTCAGCCGACTGCAGCCATGCGCAAAGTCATGGAAGCTGCTGAAGTCGGTGACGATGTTCTGGGTGATGATTCAACGGTCCAAGCCTTGCAAAATCGTCTGGCCGATATGTTGGGCAAAGAGGCCGCCTTGTTCGTTCCGAGTGGGACCATGTCGAACGCGGTTGCCATTCGTGCACACACTTCACCCGGTGATGAAATCATCACAGAAACCACTTCGCACATCTACCAGTATGAGGGCGGAGGGTACGCCGCACTTTCCGGGTGCTCTATCGCCTTGGTTCCCGCAACACGCGGAATCATGAACCCTGAGGATGTCGCCAGTGCCATTCGCAAGGCTGAAGGTAGTTTGGCACACTATCCTGATGGCTCATTGGTGTGTGTCGAAAATACGGCAAATCGCGGTGGAGGTACCTGTTACCCGCAGGAAACCTTGGATGCCATTGCCAAGATTGCGCACGACAACGATTGTGCGGCTCACATCGATGGTGCTCGCCTATTCAATGCAGTGATTGCAACCGGTGTAGACGCTGCGCGAATGGTCCGTGATTACGATTCGATTTCCATTTGTCTTTCGAAAGGCCTTGGTGCTCCAGTGGGGAGCGTATTGGTGGGTTCCAGTGATTTCATCGCTCGAGCCCATCGCTGGCGGAAGATGTTTGGTGGAGGCATGCGACAAGCTGGCATTATCGCGGCGGGTGGATTGTATGCGATTGAGAACCACATTGAGCGCTTGGCTGATGACCACGCTCGCGCCAGGCGATTGGCTGAAGCGATCAACGCCATGGACGGCTTCACGGTAGATCTTGACAGTGTTCAGACCAACATGGTTTACGTCGATGGTGACTTGGGTGCGCAGCAGATTATGGCAGGTCTTGCCGAACATGGGGTTGACGTCCTCGATGTCGGACCCACAGCTGTACGAGCCGTAGTTCATCTCCACATCACCGACGAAGACATTGATCGAGTCATTGCTGCATTTGCTGCCCTTTGAGCCGTATGATTTAGAGACGGGTTGAGCGTAGCCGGTTCATGCGCAAGTTCCTGACCTTGTTCGTTTTTGCAATCTTGCTACTGCCTGCTCCAGTACAAGCGCTACCGCCTGTGACGATTTCGAATCAAGGAATTCTTGGTGGATACATGATTGATTTGGAGGGAGTGTCCAACAATTCGACCGTACTTTCTGCAGGGGGCGATATGACAGGCATCCAAGTGGTTGAAGTGTATACGGCCACTTGGTGTATCAATTGTGTCGATTCGGAGCATGCCTTGATGGATGCATTGGAAAACGAATCTGCAACCGTTCTCGTTCATCATCGAAACATCAGTGAAACTGAAGATCCATTTGGGACACTTGAGGGAGATGAACGTTGGATTGAACTCTATGGTGAAACGAGCAACGAATCCACTCGAATGGCTCGCGCTCCACCTTCGGTGGTCTTTGACGGTTCGCGAATGAAGATTGGGAGTACAGCGGATGGAGACTCACTTGAGAGCGATTATGCAGAGATGTTCGCTGACAAGCATGAGTATCGATCATTCGATAGCGTGGAATCAGAATTTACATGGACGGGTGACAATAATTCGGGTATCCTAGAGTGGCAATTCGATATTCCATGGTCAGACGCCCCATCTAGTATGAGTTGGAAACATCGATTGATGGTAGTCGAGCANTCAGCATATTTCCCNGAAGGNGGGAATGGTTTGGAGTACTATGATGACNTAGTCAGAGCTGTAATTGANCTTGAAGTNACTGGAAACAATGGAACTGCATTGGGCGGTGAAGTGNCNCTNAATCTNCCCGTCGCATGGGACGGTGATGACCTNTCNTTGGTNTTGGTGCATGAATGGACTCTTCCNGAGNACTGATTCAANCGNTGNANATCGCGNAGACGAGGACAAAGGCCTCCTATCCGGATTCNTGGCCCCCNTTGGAATCATTGCCATGGGNGCAGCAGCATTGACTCGTCGTGATTGAATCAGTCCAATCCTTCAAGAACCCCCGCGAGAACCTGCAACGCTCACGGGGGCGTCGCTATGGAACCTACACTGACATTGGAACACATTCCACCCGGTCAGTTTCCCGAATGGCTTTTTTCACAGCTCTGTGAACAGGTGGTCGACCCCCGCCTCGAACCCATCCTAGTCATCCACTCCTCCGACGCAGCAAGAGCCGAAATTCTCCATCGGCTCGAGTCTGCCAATATCGGTCCCATCGACCGCTCTCGCCACCACACCCTTTCCTCCTTGCGAAAATCTCTGCATGCCGATTTACGTCTTCCTCGTCTGTTGCCATTGAACGCAAATGGTCACAGACTCCTACACGTNGAGTGTGAATTGGCNGCNAAGCGAGGCGAATTCCCNCTCCTTCATCCGAACTCCGAGCATCGATGGGGCGAAGGAAGAACTCGTGCTTTGACAAGATTGACACAGGCCTTTGACATTGAGGATATTCGAAATTGGGATGGNCCCGGGTTGGCAGGTTTNCGCAACTGTTTGAAGCGNATGGGTCGAGANCTGAATGGCCTNCATCCACTNNTTCACAGNCGAACCCTGATTGACAGATTAGAAGAAATCGAATCTATTCCATTTACCTTGACTGGAATCGCAGGCATTGTCCTGATGGACCAATTACCAACATTGTCGAAGAGCGATCGACGGTTGCTGCTGAATCTGAACCGATTCAAAGATCTCCACCAATTGTGTCAACATGGTGAGGCTCCGATTGGCAATTATCGTCTGGGTCTGCATGGGGCAATCCTCGAGGATGTTCACCCATGTACTGGTGATCAGATCCCAACCTGGTTGAAACCTCATCAGGTATGGGTGCCGACTCCGGTTGAACACAACGTGACTCGATTGTTGGTTCCAACCAGTGGGTTGGATATTGCTGCCACCATTGAGTTGTTGAGAGACTGGATTCCAACATCATCGCCTCATTCCAGTGTATTGATTATTGATCCGGGCAAGGAAGAACGTCTTGATCGATGGAATCGTGCATTAACTGAGATTGGCTTGCGCCCTGCGGCTCGCCCTACGGCGCTCAAAACATCCTCGCCGATTCATTGGCTCGGAGAATTNCTCTCTATTGGTCACGGCTCAGAGTCATGGTCAATGGCTCGAATCCGGGCCATTGGAACTCAGCGCAGCTTGCGTTTTGTCGAAGATTGGCTTCACACCGATTTGCACCCGAGTCAGCCGAAATGGGTTCCAGAGATGGATTCAGATCGAATTGAATCGCTGGCTCGTACATGGCATATATTGGGGGGCTATGGTGCGTTGTCACGCTGGCTTCATGCATTGGCTTCACCCCCTCATCCTGCACCTTGGCAGGAACCTGAAGAGGCTGGAATCAAAGCCGAATGTACACAATGGTGGTTCCTATGTCTTCTGACTCGCTTGTCGCCTTTACTCACCTCGGGAGAGCGAGCCCTGCTGGATGAAACGGATCTCCTGACTGGATGCTATACCGGTGAATTGCTTCCTCTGCCTCCAGCACCATCCGATGGGGATGCTTGCCTTGAACACCTGTTGAATCATCTTGATCAATTGTCGATGATTCAAGACCTTGGTCCACTGAAATTATTGGTCGAAGAGCACCACAAATTCAAGAATTCACAGAAAATTTTGAGCCACCCTCGTTCTTCTCTTGGACCTCAATGGGTCGAATCTTTGTTGTGCCTCATCGATGATTTACCTTCACCCCCGGTGTTCGATTCAGGTGACAATATTCGGATATTGACACCCACTGAAGCCCTTGGATCATCTTCGGATCTTGTCGTACTAACACATCTCACTGCATCGAATTGGTCATTGCGTGCTGAGAATCTACCTTGGTTGACTGAAGCCGATTGTAAGTCATTGGATTTGTCTCGTGCAGACTCACCACTTCGAGATGCAAGACACGTCCTTCATCACCTCATTCATGCATCATCCACGGTGATTCTGGTTGATCCAACCGGTCTCGATGAAAATTGCCAACCCGCGGCTCCTCTCGCAGAATGGCTGTCAACCTATTCGGGCGCNGACACTCCTGTAGAAGCAAAAAGACCGACATTTTTGCAAGACTGGCCCAGCGCTTCGAGCGATCGTACNAGAGGCCATCATCTAGGGTGGTTCCCGAGCACGGTCAGTATGGTGAAGGCTGGCGACTCGACTCGGGCAGAATTGGAGATTGCAGGACGAGGGTACCGTGAAGATCGACAACGCGCAGGCCAACAGTTGCTGAAATCAAAATTGCCTTCATCACCTCCATTGAATCCAATTTCAATTAGCATTCCAATGGATCCTGAATTGATGTCCGATCGTCTGCGTAGGCAACCCAGTGATGTGCAATCTGGAGACGATTACATCGGCATGGATATGCATGATCGATTCGTTGGAATGGATGGTATCAACATAGTTCCTGGTAAAGGTGGAATTCCTGGTGAAGTCAAGCCCAGATGTGCGGAAAATTGGCCCGTTTTGGGAGGTAAGTTGGGACGCAATCAGATGCTCGCAATTGACCCTCGCCCCCTACGTCCCCGTCAAACATCATTGCCCATTTACGATCAACGAAATGGGGGGTCTAACGAGGCCAAACATTCTCGAAAAACATGGTCAGCTAGTCGACTTCAAAAGTGGCAAAAATGCCCACGGCAGGGATGGCTTGAACGCCGACTAAATGCGGGCCGAATGGAGCAACAAGAGGAGGATTTGGATGCACGAATCCGTGGAGATTTGGTACACAATTCGTTAGGAAAGTTGTTCGAACAGGTATTCTCTTTGCCAGAAGGAGATGTACGCGATTCAACCGGTGCCAAATCGTTGGCCAACAGTGGCCAATCGCTGCAATCCATGTTTGGTCATATTCTCGAATATGTCGCAGAACATGCACCATGGCTTGAGAGAGATGATGCCACCGCCGCTCAACGACGATACGATTTGATTGGACTCTCAAAGCAAGCCTGGCTCGATTGGCTCGCATCCTCGACTTCAGACACTCTCACTCCGTCGGGTCGCCTTGGGAACATGTTGCAAGCTGAAATGGGGTTGTACAATTCCATTCCAATTTCGCTGGAGTGGTCTTTGGATCGGATGGAGGTCGTGCATTCGGATGGACGAAAAATGTCCTTGACTGGCTACATTGACCGCGTCGATGTAATCCACCATCCTGAGTTGGAAGATGGTGGTGATGAATCTGTAGCTCCTCTGGATTGGAATTCTTCATCAAAGTGGAAACCGAAACGTCTGATTCTTATTCGCGATATCAAATCTGTCGATGGCCCCTCAAAAGGCAAGATTGGTGATCGACATCGAAAGGCCTTGTTTGATGAATTGCAATTGGGCCTATACGCCCGATGTTGGGAAATTGCTCATCCAGGAGATCTTGTCGTGGGTGTCGGAATCTCAGAAGTAGGAATGAAGACCAGTCATAGCATTGAGTTGAGTCCGGCATATGCAGAATTGTTTGAAGACAATGGCATTGGCAAGGTGACGACCTTTACCCACGATACTCACCGATTCCCTAGCGAGGATGCAGAAGCAGAAAGTGACCCATTTAGGGCTTGGATGGCCGAGCGTCTGAACACGGCATTTGACGTTGCCGAAGGAGCCGAATCTGGTTTGGTTCACGCCAGTCCGGAAGAGACCACGTGTACATGGTGCAGCGTCAAGGAAGCTTGTGGTCTGGCACCCATTGTGGGAGGTGACACCTCATGGAATTGAATGTGGGTCAGCGCTTGGCGCTCGCGATCGACATGCATTTGATTCTGGATGCCGGTGCAGGGACGGGAAAAACACAGAGCATCGTTGGACGTACGATTGAGCATTATCTCTCAGTGGACCAGCGCGCAACTCGACTATTGCCTCCAGGTCCCCGTCCATTACCCCTCTCAGCGGGTTCGCTCCGAATCGGTCTATCCGAACGTGAAGACCTGACAGAGTGGCGCGGTTTGTTGCCCAGCGAAGTCGTTGTTCTGACTTTCACCACCCGGGCCGCAGAAGAAATGCGTCACAGATTGTGGGTGGAATTGAACAGATTAAGGCCGGGTCCGACTCACGACACAGGTGGAAAGAGACGTGACTCAAGGGTCACTCATGAGGGTTTAATCGACCAATTGACGGCCATGTTAGAAGATGCCCCCATCGGCACCATTGATTCCTTCTTCTCCCGTCTTGTCGCACCTTGGCGTGCCGATTTGTCCCAGCGACCCACAGACGAAGTCATCGACGATGCGGAGCGCCATGTATTGCTTGAACAGGCCCTTGAGGGACTTTGGCGCCTGCGTTCACCATCCGATGCAGTAGCGGCTGGGGTCTCCGGTGAACGCGCTCCATTGCTGATTGAATCTCGAGATCGGTTGGCTCGAAGATTCGGGAGTCGTCATGATGTTCGAACCGTTCTTTCTTCCCTGCTTTCGAATCGAATTTTCGTGGATAGTGTTGCGAGACGATTGGAGTCTCAAGGTGCTGTGAGCGAATCCGATGTTCGCCATTTGATTGAATCAATCATTGCCCCGTCCGACAATCATTTTGACACCTTTGTTTCCAATATTCATCAGGCTTGTTTAGACTGGGTAAATCATGCCAGAACACATGGCAATGACCTTGATGTAGCCAATGCATTGGTTGGAGGTACACGTTTCCAGACATTGGTAGAGATGGTCGATGTNGGCCCTCCCGCTACGCGATGGGAACGATGGCTTTGGTTGCATGGACTGTGCATGGTGACCTGTACGAAATCCACGCACCAAAGCTCGAAGGTNAGCGCATTCAGNCGCGGTAATTTNACCGATTCAGCAGATTGGCCNCGTGGTATCGCCACTTGGGGCAATGTTTCNGATGCTGNCGCAAAAAANCTGGCNAAAGANTTGGGTNCCTCANTCGCCGATATTTGGAGCAGTCCAGAAGGCCGAACTTTGAGGTCCTTGGCCCGTGCTCTATTCTTGCTTGACGACTCCAGCTTCCAAGTACCACACATGCCCGCNGTAGATGGATTGTTTCCAAACAAGATTCAATCCCCAATGCCACATTCTCCTCCCGATTCACAGTTGGCGATTGGGATTCAAGAGGAAGTCAGTCACTTCCAAGATATGCTGATTTGCCACCGTTCATTGCTCGATTTGCTTCATGAACTCAAAGTTCGAAAGAGCGTACATGAATTCGACGATATTGCCTCATTGGCAGCGGATCTCTTGTTGGCCCGTTGTCCGAGAATCATGCGTCCTGAGTATCCGNTTGAAGTTGTACAAACTTTGGACAGGCTCTCGGATGAATCTTGGCGAGATGATCACATCCTTGAGGCCCTGGCTTTGTTNGAGGGTTTTGTCAAAAATCCAGAAGCTGCAGGATTGAATGCCACCGAAGCAAAACGTCTCTACGATGATCTCCAAATCCGCTACACGCGATTGTGCAACATTCGTGCGCGTTATCGNGCATTTATCATTGATGAGGCACAGGACAACTCTGCGCAACAATGGCGACTTCTCGGTCGATTATGGGGTCCACGAAATCTTCCTGAAGGCCACACTGTACCGAATACACCGTGGCAACCCACCGTATGTTGTGTCGGTGATCGAAAACAAAGCATCTACGCATTTAGACAAGCACAGGTATCGGGCTTTGTTGATTTTGGAAATGCGCTCCGAGATATCAACACCCATGAATTCCACAGTGAACCCGCCTTGACCCGTAAGCCTGAGTTGCGTCGTCAGAACGCTGCGAGAGACCCAAGATACAGCGCTGATGGCGGATTTGCAACTGCAACCGATTTGCCTGAATCTAGAAGCAAATCCGATGCAGCATGGCAGCGCTTTGATGAACCCGAAAAAGGCAGTACGAAACCTGTTGATGCACTTTCTCGTTCGCAAGGGCATGTTGAATTGGTAGTCAATTACCGTACTGCAGGANCNCTTCTCAATCAGATGAATGACTGGTGGGAAGACCTCTTTTCACCGGANCATGATCGTTTTCCTGGTGATTGGTATGCCCGCCCGCAGGCATTGATTCCAGCCAGAAAAGAAGCAGAAGGTCGTTTTGAGTGGCTCCTCCCGGCTAGTGTACCTCATTCTGGCCATCCTGATGACGACCTAACTCAGTCTCTTGACCCCTTCAGCACGGGGACGTCCAGTGAAATGGAGAATGCCCTCATCGCTGCACGTATTCGTGCATTGATCGATGGACAATCGACAAGAGTCGGTGAGACGATTCAGCCAGAACATCCAGCATTGTCTCCGGGAGACATTCTAGTCTTGTTGCCCAGTCGAACCCATCTTGGAGACCTAATGGCACGACTGGAAGCTGCTGGAATTCCCGCGAGTGCTGACAAGGAAGGGGGACTTCTGATGCGTCCTGTGGTCCGTCCTCTCCTCGGGCTCGTTCAGTGGATAGCACGCCCCTCAAGTCGGCATGCTGCGGCTACCGTGGCGCGTTCATGCTTGGTCGGATTGAACGATGGTCAATTGCAATCATTCTTGCTTGAAGCCAAAGAAGGTGAGAACTTAATCGAACGTCTTTCAACACTACTTCCAGAAGGTCCACATCGTGCTTTGGTTCAGAATTGGTTACGCTCATCACAATCTGCGTCGGTGATTGAATCACTCAGTGATACCCTCAATCACAGCGATTTACTGGTCGCTCATCCACGTCCCTCCGAGCGCAATGATGCCGAACAGTTCCTTCACTTGGTAGAGTCACAATCGAACGAGGTCGGTGGCGATCCGATTCTTCTTGCAGATCGTGTCTCACATCTCGCTGATGTGGCGGGCAATGACCTGACATCTTCGGGCCATTCAAACTCTGATTCCGTGCAAATCATGACCATTCATGGTTCCAAGGGGTTGCAACGAAAGCGTGTGATCCTTGGAGGGCTGTTTAGCGAAGGACAGGGTAACATTAACCACGATTTGCGACAACGAGTGATTGCAACCCCGAGTTTATTCGCCTCCAATCCTCGCCCTTGGAAATCTCATTCCAATCTTGATAGCGGCATTTGGACGTTGGCTAGGACATTGCAGGAAGCCCAGATTCAAGCTGAAGCCAGGCGATTATTCTATGTCGCCTGTACCCGAGTGAAAGACATTCTCATCCTTGCCGGTGCACCCAATGATTCGGTCCGAGCAGGAAATGAGATCTCGATTAAACCACGTTCTGTCCCCATGCCTACATTTGGGCACATGTGGCTGGATGCAATGGGTTGGCAGCCCAATGATGAGGGGCGACATGTGTTTCTTACTCAATCCATGCCCTTTGCAGTACACAGTCATGTTTCCGAGCTTTCTGAATCGAATTTAGCAATCAGCCCATTGGTCAAGATTGCAAGGCTAAACGAGGCGGCTGAAATCGCCTATGAAGAAGTGCAAATCACACAATCGGAGACAAGTCCAACACGCACTCGAAGTTGCAAGATTTCCCCTCATCAACTGGACAAGGCGTTGTCCTGTCCGCGTTGTTACATGCACTTGTTGAAACTGGGCCTCTCCCCAACGGAGTATCAAGTCAATACCCATTCGAAAGGAAGACCGGCAGCCGAAAAATTGGGTCTACCTCCTGCCAATGTGATTGGCTCTATCTTCCATCGAGTGGTTGAAATTGGTTTGCAAACGCCAAAGATTGACTTTGAATTGAGTACTCCTCTACCGGTTCAGTGGACTCAACCCAGCCCCGATCTGCTCGCAGATGACGAAGTGATCAAATCCG
>PBPV01000094.1 GCA_002724815.1 Methanobacteriota archaeon
CGATTTGCATCAACTATGTAGGGGGCCAAAATAAAGTGCGTCAGCCCGTACCAAATGACTCCACTATTGCCATGATTGAATCGATGATTCAGGCCACTGGAGAGGTGATTGCGACGATTCCGAATCTTAATGATGAATTCATCTCAGACTTCGCAAAGGTTGCGGCTGATGCCGGAATATCGTCCCTCAAACTTCGGTGCACATTGGATCCGGACGTACAACCAAAATTGCAATCAAAAATCGATCGTGAGATGAAAAATTTGAGTTCAAAAACGCCTGCGAAATCAGGATTCATTGCAGAGATTAACGGGGCCCATTTCATTTGCAAGGAGTAGGATTGAGTGCCCCGTAGGGGCATTTGTTCCTCTGCGAGTCGTTCATATAGGGGGGGCGAGTCGCGAGGTTGCTTCACATGAGGCCATCGGGCGACCGATGAATAGGGGAGGACCCAAAAATGGCAAAAATTGATGAGTCAGAACTCGGAGATGATTTCAACTACATTATCCGACTTGCTGACAGTGACATAGACGGCCTGTCTCGAATTGGGATGGGATTGACAAGCGTGAAAGGAGTTGGTGCACGAACCGCCATGGCCATCTGCGAAATCGCAGGCGTGGACAAGGAAAAGTTAGGTGGACACTTGAACGATGAAGAACTACAACAAATCCGTGATGCGATTGAATCGTATCCAACTGAAGTTCCTCTTTGGATGTTGAACCGCCAAAGAGATATTGAGACTGGAGACGAGTTGCATTTGTTCTCGATGGATGTATCCATGACTCAAGATGATGACATTGCTCGCTTGCGTGCGACGAAAGCATACCGTGGTCTTCGCCACGCTGCTCGAAAGCGCGTACGTGGTCAACGTACGCGCTCAAACGGACGATCAGGACTCACACTCGGTGTGCAGAGGAAGAAGTGAGATTGGAGGTGAAATGAATGGGACATCCAAAGTTTGCAAGACCCAAGTATGACACTCCGACTCACCCTTGGAAAAAGGGGCGAATCGAAGAAGAACATGCTCTGAAAGAGCAATTCGGCCTAAAGAAGGTCGGCGGAATGAAGGAGATTTGGAAGGCCAAGTCGAAGTTGCGTCGATGGAGACAAAACGCGATGAAATTGATCGGTAGAGTCGACACATCCGAAGGACACTTTTCACGAGAAAAAGATGACTTGGTCGAATCTCTCTATCGCAGAGGCCTACTGGGAGACGGTGCCTCTCTTGACGACATTCTACAGATCACCGTCGAGCACGTATTGAGTCGCCGTCTTCAGAGCCAAGTTTACTACCGTGGACTCGCATCTTCGATGCGTCAGGCACGNCAGTTGGTNGTTCACGGTCACATTGGTCTAGGCGATCAAAAAATGACGGTGCCCAGTTACATCATCAGTCGAGATGATGAGAGCATCCTAACCTACCACCACACCTCACCTCTTACGGATGCGGCACACCCGATNCGCNNAGAGATNGATGAGACACGANCTGCTGCTGAATACGGTGAAGGCGAACATGANGATTCTCCAACTGAAGAATTCGTAGCAGGCATTGCTGAAGCGGTCGAATCCGCCCCAGCTGCCGAAGACACTGAGGTTGAAGGAGGCGATGCTTGATGTCACATAAGGCAGTACTACACATCTACAGTTCGTACAACAATGTACTACTCACTGCCACTGATTTGACCGGTGCAGAGACTGTTGCCAAGGTCAGCGGTGGACAGGTCACCAAGAAAGGCAGCGATGCCGGTGGCCAATTCGCAGCGACACGAGCAGCAGAGCGAATTGCTGACATGCTACGCGAGAAAGAATTCACTCAAGTGATTGTCAAGTATCGTGGTGTTGGTGGTAACAAATCTCCAAACACAGGGCCNGGTGCTCAGGCTGCAATTCGTGCTCTGACNCGTGCAGGAATGACCATCACACGAATCGAAGATGTAACNCCGATTCCCCATGATGGTACAAAGANNAAGGGNGGTCGCCGTGGGCGACGTGTATGAGGTGATTNAATGGTCAAAATCGAAATTCTTGAAGAAACCGAAAACCATGTNTCACTTCTCCTGAAGGAGACCGATCGAGCCTTTGCAAACGCCATGCGTCGAACCTTGATGAGCAACGTTCCAAAGATGGCAATTCATCGAGTTCGATTTGAGTTGGGAACAATCACTGANAGTCAAACAGGTGAAACTTACGAATCCATTGGTGCTCTACCTGACGAAGTGATTGCACACCGATTGGCCATGATTCCAATCCCAACCTTCCACGATGAGTTTTGCTTCTTAGAGGACGACCCAGGNAACGCGGGACTACCTCGCGAAGAATGGGGAACCCCAGCGAGCCAGATTATCTATCACTGCAGCGCACGTGGTACACCTGAGGGACATCTTGTCACTGCCGGAGATCTCAATGTTCTAGGTGAAGATAAGTTGCAAATTCCAGAATTGTACCGCNACATCCCAATTACCAAATTGTTTGCNGGACAATACCTTGAGTTCTATGCATATGCTGTACTCGGTGTGGGTTCAGACCACACCAAGTGGAGCCCGGTGTCCGGCGTCAGTTTCAAGTCTCGAAAGACTGCAACCCTTGAGAAGCCAACCAAGGCCAAGGAATTGTGGGACCTGAACCTGTCAATCGGCAAGTCAGATTTCAAGAATAAGAAACTCGAAGATGTCCACAAGGTCGAGACCCTCATTCGAGAAATGCATCACGTCGGTGATGGTACTGCACGAATCGATGATTTTGCGGGTGCAATCACACTAGAAGATGTTCCAGGAGAATACCTGTTCAGTTTTGATACCGATGGTTCAATGACGCCCCGTACCGCCTTCGAAATGGCTTGCAAGTCGCTTTCTAGTCGNTTTGNTGACCTCCTAGAGCAACTCTCTGAGGACCTCTGAAGTTCATCGCCCCCCCGTTGAGGGTTTGTGATGCAAGGTAGAGCCCATGTGGGCGGACACGTGACACTGATATTCAGTGTCCAAGATGAAGCTGACAATTTACTGCATCAGGGCAGTCGTGGAGCAGGAATGTCCCTCGATCNAGGCGTCATTGTTGAAGCCAGTGCCAAGCCCGGCTCAGGACAGTTGCAAATTGAAGGCGACGCACCGAGCNATCATTTGCATCGATTGGTGTTTGAAGAATTGACTGAGTTTGATTCTAGTGTCAACGAATTTGACTGGATAATCCGTCATTCTTGCGAACTTCCGCCATCACAGGGTTTTGGACTTTCAGCCGCAGGTGCCATTGCCTGCGGTTTGGCGATTCAGAGAACACTACAGATCGAAGAGGAACTGGCACGAAATCGGGCCATTCACATCGCTCACCGAGTTGAGCGGCGTTTGTCTGGAGGACTCGGTGATGTCGCCGCCATACATGCGGGNGGTGTCGAATTACGTCTCGAACCGGGGTGCCCACAATTGTCTGATGACNTGGGTGGACCCGGGGCCGTTCTGTCGTGGTATGAANCCATTCCAATTGTCATTGTTTGGCGAACCACCTCAAGTCAACATACATCAAATTACATTGACGATGGCGAATGGAAACTTGCCATTCGCGCCGCTGGAGAACACTGCCTTTTCGGACTACGCGAGGGTCGATGGGATCGAACCCGTTGGAGTGAATTGCTAACCAAGAGTGCCGAATTTGCCGAACGTTCTGGTCTATTGGCTGATTCAGGTCGAGTTGACTTACTCCATTTGATTGGAAGTGCTTTGGCAGGNTCTGGACATGCGGATGGTTCCTTGCTGTCNCGTCTGTGTATGTTGGGTGAAAGTGCAGTTATTATTCCGAAGGAGATTCCTTGGACATCAGATTGGCAGCAACAAGTGGTTGAGAATTTACAAATGCGTAATTTAGGGGCAACTGCTGCATTTGTTGCATCAGATGCACTCAATCTTCACTNATTCTTTCATCGTTCAGACGCTGATTATGTTCGATTAGTTCAGTCAAATCAATCGGACTGGCATCCAACAAGATTGCACCTTTTAGTTTCAATCCATCACAAAACCCATGNCGGTAAATGATGGCACCATGNCCCCATTCCTCGACGTAGCGGTTGACTTGTTTCTGGGTCTTTTTCCGCTGGAACGAAAGGTTNGCTCCATAGAAGTGCTTTGCATCAATCCAAGCGACAGGGACTCCATTGATTTCGACGTGATCGAGCATCAACAGGTCAGGTGTACGAANCGGTCGACCTTCGGCTTCAACTTGTTCCTTTAGCAAATCCGTTTGCGTTCGNAAACGAACACCATTCGCGTCAAAATGGTCACAGAGGACCTTCTCAAACAAATCTGCAGCATGATGGGTCTCTGATTGATTAACATGAGTCACACGATCTTCGGCTTCAGCCTTTCTGAATTCTTTCAAATCCCTTTCATTCAACTTTCGTTCCGGTTCACGAAGTGTTTCCTTGATACGATTTTTCGACCAATTGCGAGCGGATAGGATTGCTCTGAACAAATTAACCGGGGGAAAATCATAGCGTTTGGATAGTGAAAGTACACTTTCCCCTCCCTCGTATTTGCGCAGCATTTCTTGCGCCCTTCGTTGCAATCGACCATGACTAAAGACCGCTTTTTCCTGATTCAATGCAGCACGTAAACTCAAAGCCTGTTCCAATGAAATGGGTCGTTTACCTAGCAAATCCGCAATTTCATTGACTCGATCATCATCAAGGAAGCCGAATTCCCCTGGACGGCATACAATATCGTGGACTTCCCGTTCCACTTGTTTCGGAACAGGTGTCAGCTTCCATTTGAGTTTGATTTTTTGCGGCTCAGGGGACAATTCAGCGGGTAGGCCCATGGCCGGAGGTTTCTGTTCAAATCGAGAATTTGCTCGATCAATGGCGGCCTCAACAAACGGATCTGGGCCTTGCGGTTTCCCNCTTCGNTTGTTTCCACNTCGCCGCGTTTTGCCTTGGCGTGAACCCTTTCCACCCTTTTTACTGGATTTTGGGGACGTGGAATCCTTGTTTGGATTCTTCTTGGTACTCACTGTTGTNTTCCAACAGGAGGAGGTTCATCAATCAGTGGTTCAGATATCGACTTGCTATGCTTTGATTCTTGAACAATAACCTAGNCACACCAAGCTCAGTCTAGAATCAGAGAAAGTCCTCAAGAAGAAGTGGAGCCTATCAATCACATACTGCTGACTATTGCCAAGCGATGCCTGGTTCTAGCGGCAAACTTGAGCGAGCCTTTCCTGCGACATCTTCTCCATCACCTGCACGATAAACCTCAACAGTACCAATCTCAAGCGCTTCTGACATAAATCCAGCATTTGNAGTGAGGAATGCAACTTCGTCAAATCCACTTTGAATCAGATTGTTTTCTTGCTCGCCCCAAGTGTATATCCGTCCGCGACGTTTCTTTTGACCGACCACAACCATTTTCCAAAACTGCATGACTTCTCCTTTTGTTTCTTCATCACGGAAGTAGGGTTGGGTTTGCAAGAATTTGTTTCCTCCTTGCTTGAAGTCAAACGATTCTTGATGCATTTGAATCGCCTTGTTTGCAAGTTCATCCTTCCAAACTTGTGCGGTTTGGATAATCACTGACGAGAGCTCACCGTCGGTGTGACGTTGAGCAAGTTCACGAACACCCCTCGCACGATCGATAACGCGTCGTAGGTATTCCTCTTGAGCCAAGATGATTGTATCATTTTCGTTTGATGTGAATTCCATGTCGATGACTGTGTTTGCAAGCATCGTGGATTCACCCAATATCTCCCACATCTCTTCAGCAATATGTGGTGTTGCTGGATACAACATTGGAATCCACGTTCGCAGATATGCTTGCGCAGCCTCATGGCTCACTCCACCTCTTCGTTGTGCCCATTGCCAATCCGAAACCATCTCAAAATGACTAATCATTACACCATCTCGAAGCCCGANGTTCGACATTTGGCTATTCCAGTCACGATGCGACTTTCGTGACCGCGCCAGCAACCAATCATCCATCAAACCACTCGCAGAGTCATTCTCGATTCCTTGCACCAAGGCTGTATGAATGGCTCTCATTTGCCGGAAATTCGATTCGATTGCAGAATCAGACCAATCCATTCCCGCCTCAGGGTTGGCGCCAAAGAGGATGAACAAGCGAACAGTATCGGCACCNAACTTTTCGATCATCAATTCAGGACTGACTGTGTTGCCTAGACTTTTACTCATCTTCGCCGATCTGNATGTCAATGCATCTCCACAAGTTGGACATGAGGTGTCTTTGAGATCGACATGTAGCTCGACGTTACAGGATGCACAGTATGGTGTAGGTGCGTTGACCATCCCTTGACAAACCAATCTAGAGAAGGGTTCGGACACGTCATTTAGTCCTGCATCTCTCAATGCCTTGGTGAAGAATCTTGCATACAATAAATGCATCACTGCATGCTCGATTCCACCGATGTACAAATCNACTCCATCCTTCATCCAATAATCTGCATTGATTTTATCAAAAGGTGCATCGGCATTCATCGCATCAGTGAACCGCAAGAAATACCATGAAGAATCGTAGAATGTATCCATGGTATCGGTCTCACGTGTTGCAACTCCATCGCAAAGGGGACATTTGGTATTGACAAAACCATCNTGAGAGGCCAATGGATTCCCTGATTGCCCTTCGGTGAAAACCACATCCAGTGGGAGTTCAACAGGTAGATCTTCAGTTGGTACGGGGACCACACCACATTCATCACAGTGGATGAATGGAATTGGTGTGCCCCAAAATCGCTGGCGACTGAGCAACCAATCCTTGAGGCGATATTGGACGGTCCCCTGCCCCATTCCCTCTCTCTCAAGTGCTAGTATGACAGCCTGTTTAGCGTCGTCACCATACAGTCCATCAAAGCCATCCCGTCCAGAGTTGACCATCCAGCCGAGTCCTTCAAACGCCCTCCCTGTTACCTTCGGCTCTTTACCCTCATCTTCAGACAGGACTTGCCGTATGGGGATCTCGTACTTCTTGGCAAAATCAAAGTCTCTTTGATCATGACCCGGGACGGCCATTACAGCCCCGGTTCCGTAGGATGCAACAACAAAATTCCCAGCATAAATCGGCACTTCTTCCCCGGTCAGTGGATTTGTCGCATAGCGGCCAAGGAAGACACCCTTTTTGTCACGCAACATATTGATTCGATCAAACTCAGACATCCGAGCGCATTCGTCCGCCAATTCGCGGTAACTGACCTCATATTCGGTCCCAGAAACCAATGATTCACACAGTGGATGTTCGGGAGCAAGCGTAACGAAGGTCACACCAAAGATGGTATCTGGNCGTGTCGTAAACGCCCGAATCACATCCTCACTACCAACGATTGGGAAATCGATATCGACACCATGAGAGCGCCCAATCCAATTTCTCTGCATGGCCTTGACGTTCTCTGGGAACTCAATATCGTCCAATGCATCGAGTAATTCATCAGCATAGGTTGTCATCTTGAGGAACCACTGAGCCATGTCCTTCTGTCGAACCTCTTCGGCACAACGCCAGCATCGATTGTTCTTGACCTGTTCATTTGCCAAAACCGTATCACAAGAATCGCACCAGTTGACAGGNGCGGTTCGTCTNTCGACAAGACCCATTTCGTGAAACTTCAGGAAAATCCACTGATTCCATTTGTAATAGGTGGAGTCACTAGTCGCCAATTCACGTCGCCAATCATAGGAGAAACCCATCCTCTGTAGATCNCTTCGNATACTTTCGATATTCGACCANGTGACATCATGAGGGTGNCCNCCNATTTTCTTGGCTGCATTTTCTGCTGGCATACCAAACGAATCGTAACCCATTGGATACAGGACATTAAATCCNGCCAACCGNCGAAATCTAGCCATACTGTCNCCAATACTGTAATTTCGAACGTGACCCATGTGCATTTTTCCGCTTGGATATGGGAACATCTCCAANCAGTAGAACTTCGGTTTACTGAGATCAACATCGCTGTTGAACACCGCAGCATCATTCCATGCATCTTGCCACTTGGCTTCGATTGCAGCGGGGTTATATTCCATCACAGCGTCCCTCATGCGTGTACGTGCACCTACGGTGCACGCTTCGCCAATTCAGGGGTATTCTTGAATGAACCGCAACAGTTCACCTCATTCGGTGGATATGTCGTATTCATTGCTGTTCAGCAAAAAGATTGCTTCTCGAGTGAGTTGGTATCGATATCGCATGCCGACCTTTTCTCTTTCGACCAACCCAAACTTTTCCAATGTACGCAGGTGATGGCTAATCAATTGCTGGCTGGCATCCAAACGAATCGCAAGCTCCTTCTGGCTTAGGTTCACGATGTCGTTCTCGGTCGCGTCTAAGAGTCGCAGGATCTTGCCCTGAAGGCTGTTTGGATCAGGCGTCAACAATGGAATCGGCAAATCNTCTTCATTAAGATTTGATTGAATGGTTGCCGGATAGAATCGAACTAAACGACCGTCTTTTCTTCGCCAAATTCTCTCTTCACCTTCGAGATGTTTGAGATGATGAGTAAGCTGTCCATTGCTCATGCTAAGTGCACCGAGTAAAGCTCGGAAGTGAACGCCAGGATTGGCTGTTAGGTAACCCATGATTCGACCACGCTGATACTCACCATCGTGTTCACCATTTCTTCGTACCATGCCAACCAATCCAATGCCGACTTGCAATGCAGGGATNCGAATCCATTCGGTATTGCCCAAGTATAGCAGTCCCATGATCGAAAGTGATGTCGTTGCAACAACCGTGACAGTTGCTGGTGCCAATTCTACAATTTCATCAACGGGTGTCGTTTTCGGTCCTAGTGGTTCAACAGGGGTATTGATTTGAGGTGCAGTTTCAGTTTCATCTAGTGTTTGCAGGATGATGATGCCAGACCAGATTGAACAAGAGCCTGAAGATTTACTTGATTCTACAACATAACTGCCACTGAGGCCAGGTTGTGGCACCCATCCCCCATCCTGCATGTGCGCGACAAAGCTGTGTTCAGAACCACTTGAATCTGTGAGTAGCCAGCAACCCTGTACAGAGGTAGTGACATAATTCCAGTCACCATCAAGGATGAGGGGTTCGACAACATCTTCAGTTGGCTGTTCAACCTCTTGAGCAGTTTCCTCCACAGCGTCTTCACTGACAACTTCTTGCAAGTACACACCATCGTAACTGTGAGCNAATTGGGCCCTGAAGGTTGGNAGAGAAGTGGTTTCGATTGAAATCTGCCAATTTCCATGTGNCANTTCTTGACCATTCTCTGCGAATGGAACCGTCATGGTCGGCCAAGTATAACTCTGCAGCGAATCGATGGTCGAGCGTTGACCACCCAAGGCGTCACAACCNTCGTACCAGGTTCTTTCGGNCGCTTCTCCGANCAAGGACAGTTCAAGTTTCAANGCACAATCAGTGGGCCAGTAGAAGTCAAATCCATCCATGCCAGTGTTTGCAATCGTCACTTGGAAGGCAATCCTTTCATTCGCNCCGTCCGCATCGAAAACCGCCAAGTTGTCAACTCTCAATTGGAGTGATGAGTCATCTTGCNGGTCAAGTCCACAAGCGGGATTTTCTCCACTGTTTTNGTATTCAAAGGACTGTGTGGCGACGATATCGTGATCCGGTTGAGTGACGACCAATAGGTGCATNCCATCGNCAATTTCACATCCATTGGAACCAATGAAGTCCCATTGCTCAGAGACGACGTTATAGGTTGTTTGCGGACCAATTTTTTGTTCAAATCCAGTATCCGGACAAAGTCNGGTTCCTCTTGAATCATAGACGATTTCTCCGTTTGGTGCGAGAACATGTGCTTCTGCAATGCAAGCGTCTTCAAATACCAATTTCGCGGGTACATCAGCCATGTTGTCGAGAGTAAAGTACCATTCGAGTGCATCGTTGATGTCGATGGTAACACTTGGAATCAGTTGAGGGAAATGATCGGTAGGGGTGTGCATGTATGTGGTCTGTATGCTTGTATCCGAACCCGTTACACCTGCAAGCGAAATTGGAACGGTTACATCACCATCTTCAGCACCGTCAAAGTCCCAAGAAATCCACCCGAGCGCCATGTGCTCGCCTGCACCGATCTCTCCGGTTCCGCAAGACAAATCGGTCAGCAAAACGGTTTGAACACGACATTGCGCATCAAACGGTAGNGTAATCAAATCATTCCCAACATTGTTCAATGAAAGGTAAATCATTGCTGGCATTGAAGCGGTNTGACCCACTTCGNCACNCAGAGTTTCTGCGAGAATGGCATTCAATNGGAGATTTTCAGGCATTGCAACGCTGCGCTGCAAGGTTAGGTGTTCTAGNGCCTGAAGTTCGGCCTCGCCCTGACTGAATGCGAATTGCAAGTCTCCGCTGGGTGCATTGCCCCAATCCCAATTCCATGTTGATAAGATTCGCTCTTGGCCGGGTTGAATGGTCATCGCTCTACTCTGCTCAGGGCATACTCTTTCGTCATCAAGGTCCATTCTCCAAGCATCGCCTGAGATGACCAAATCNAANGGNCAGGCAGGGTTGTAGACCAATTCCCGAGCCTGATTGGCATGATTTTTGACNCGAATGGTCACCTCCAATTCTGATGAATCGGAATAATACAAGCCATTGACCGACTCTGTGATATCGATGCGCAACTCAAGATCAGCTTCGTATGGATCTGCACTGGCCAAAGGAGCGAGAATCATCACAAGTAGAAGCCCAACCAATGGGGCCGACTTGAAACTCACCTCGCCTGACATCGACTCCGCCTCAATACTGCAGCATACTCCTCCCGTTTGAAACCATTGGCACCCCCTAAGGGGGGCCAATGAGCAGCCGAACGATTGATTCACCTCGCCCCAATCGGAGTTCATGGGCCTGAAGGAAGGTGAATTCCATAAATCAACAATCGACCCNCAAGTCGAAATTTGGGTCACTCAAATGGGTTCNTGGGCCAACATGAACACCGCCTTNATCGATCGAGAAAATCAAGTTGTTGCCATTGTCGATCCGTTTGATGGTAAAGGTTGGATTNCGGCCTTGANTGACGAAAATTTGNNTCCAACTCANATCCTGCTAACTCATACACATCGAGACCACACACCGGGCGTCAAAGCGATTCGTGATGCNTTCCCAAATGTNGAGGTNTGGGGTCATGAGGAATCNGTCTCNCNGAGCCTNTTNGGAAGNATCATTTTNCGAAGAACNGANTTTACACATGTNTGGAATCATGCCCCCAATATCATTGAAACTTGGAGATGTGGTTCAATCGAACTTTCNGTCATTCATTCACCTGGCCATGCNCCTGGCCATGTGACCTTCCACGGTCATGGNGTCTATGTCGCTGGAGATCTTTTGTTTACGATGCGCTCGGGACGAGTCGATTTACCCGGNTCCGACCCTGCGGCNCAGTGGCGAAGTCTTGCCTTTGCAAAATCGATCTTGCAAACTCTACCCNGTGATTGGCGTCTNATCCCNGGNCANCGATACGATTGGATNGATGGAAGTACGCCCGATTGGGTCACCATTGAACAGGCACTCACNCACAATTTGTCGCTNAACGCTCCGAACATTGAGTCGTTCGATGCACTTNNNTTCAATCGNTTTGANGANGACTTGGCAGCTTAACCCAGCAAGTCTCCNAATTCTGGGAGCGCATTCTTCTCCGCCTCTTGNTGCTCCATGTGAACTTGCCATTCGGCTTTCTCNACATANCCGAGTTCTTTCGCNTTCTCNATNTNNCCTGTNGCCAAATAATGCTCAATCCACTTTTGCCTTCGTTCTTGTTCTTCGTTATTGAATGCCATCTCTTGTGCTTGCAAATTTTTGATTTCAGACAAACGTTTGCGTGCCCCCATCTGTTTGGCGACCAAGGCAACGAAAATGAGTGCCAACATTAGAGCAATCGCTCCAACCATAATGTACAGAATCAACGACGAACTGTCTTCCTCTTCGGCCTGCGTTCCTTCAGATTCAGGTTCGGTGACCGTGCAACGTTCTCCAATCAAGTGAACATCGGGATCGTATGGACAGGCATCAGCCGTATCTGACCAACCGTCTGAATCGCTGTCCAAGCATCCAAACTTGTCTTCATATGAGAATCCTTGAACACTCTTGCAAAGATCTGGTTGGAACGCCAAACCNGTACTGTTGTCACCATAACCATCCCGATCGGCATCTTTGTTCTGAGTAAATCTCANNGGGAATGCATCNGTGTTTCTCGCATTTTCGACCANTTCTCCTGGCCAGCAATCGAGTCTGACGGTTGAATTGTCCTTGTAATTGTCACCGTAACCGTCNCCGTCTACATCACTCCATTGTGTCGGNTCATCTGGGAACGCATCACCATTTTGAACACGGGTTTGAATCAAACCTGGATCAATATCGCAAGCCCACCGATAGGTCTCATCAGAAAGGNNNTCTCCNGTCACATTCGTGTAGGTGTAATTGTCACCGTAACCGTCTCCATCCGAATCNGCCCATTGGGTTCCATCATTGGGNAAGATATCGATTGAATCCGCCCAACCATCTCCGTCCGTATCGGTGCATCCGTACACATTTCCTTCTGTTGAGGTGCCGGGCCATTCGGGACAATCATCACCATCGACGGTCAGTTGACTATCGCCANATCCATCGCCATCGGTGTCGGTGTCTTGGAAGGGGTCGTCAGGGAAGGCATCTTGAGGATCGGGNGTCCCATCTTGGTCACTGTCAGGGCATCCACGNGCTTCGTCGGTATTCGTNGTNCCATACATCATTGGGCAGATATCGTAGTTGTTGCCATCTGGATTGTCACCAAATCCATCTCCATCTTCATCCCACCATTGTGTCGGGTCGTCNGGGAACCAATCTCCGTTTTCGCCGCTGGGATTGTCTCCATAACCATCCCCATCTCGATCGCCACATTGGGCGCTGTCTGATGGGAATAAGTCGGGATTNTTGCCGTTCGGATTGTCTCCACACGAGGACTCAGCGTTATTTCGGTCAAATCCGTCTCCATCCGAGTCTGACCATTGAGTCGGGTCGTTCGGGAAGGCTTCTCCCGCATTTGCGTATCCATCTCCATCGTTATCTGCACAACCAAACCATGGTTTGTCATCGTAAGTCTGCGAGGATTCATTCCATTCGATGGCCTTCATACTGGAGCCTGCTTCACCGGGACACTCGTCTCCCATGTTGCCNGANTTGTTGTNACCAAATCCATCTCCNTCNGAATCNTGCCATTGGGTTGGNTCGTTGATGAATGCATCCGCATCACCTGCAGGACTTGCCAGACCTTCGCCTTCACCGGCATTGCCGGGATCCGACCAACCGTCTCCATCGGTATCGGGACAACCTGTTCGGTCCCATACTGAATTGCCCCATGCAAGCGGGCAACCATCCCAAGCAGAATTTTGGCTGAACGGTTCATCACCATACCAATCTCCATCGGTATCGTTCCATTGTTCGGGATTGAGCGGGAAAGTATCGACATCTGCCAACTGAATTGGAGTCA
>PBPV01000095.1 GCA_002724815.1 Methanobacteriota archaeon
TCATTTGCCATCAAATCGCGGACATCCAAACCGTTCATCGATTCCAATGCCCACTTGGAAAACCGAGGGATACCAGGCCAGTCAGCAGTTACTCGAAGCTACGGATTCTTTCATCCAGTGGGTTGATGGCGGCCCCTCTGTCACGATATTTTTGATTGCCGAACAACTTGATTGCCCAGAATTCACAAAGCGATTGCAAGTATTGTTGCAGAAGCCCAACGTCTTGTTTGCATGCCATGGTTGGGGGCATCGATGTTGGTCAGCATGGCCAGAGAATATCGAAGATTTTTCCGAAATGCTTGTCGCGGCTCGAGATCGAATTTCAGCGTTTGCAGGGGACTCATGGCGGCCATGGTTTAGGGCACCTGGGGGCTATGTCGCCCCTTGGATGGCTGCACCGTTGGCCGCAGCAGGTTTCCGTCTGGATTCATCGGTCAACCCCTCAAGGTGGGTGATTCGCAAAATGCGTGGGCATTGGAATCGCGTCATCCAATCCATGGAGCAATCTGGGATCATCGAGCGACCTTGGTTGACGACAATCTTGGGTCCAGCCTGCGGTCCAGCGCTTCGAATATACCCATTTGCACTTCTTGCAAGTCGTGCTTGGAAGCGCCATTCAACACAGATTTCAAACGACCCTGAGTCAACCAATGTGACCGCTTTGTACTGGCACATCTTGGATCACAGGCGCAACTCAGGGAAGTGGAAGCCCCCTCTCTCTAAATCGAAGTAATGTCATCTCGCTCAAATGAGATACCGAAAGTTTCGACTGCTTGGTTGTAAATTTCTGCTGAAATTTCCCCACGTTCGACCAGAGAAGACAGTGCGGCAAGAGCGACATGCTCAGCATCAATTTCGAAGAAGCGTCTCAATGCTTCTCGGGTATCAGACCGACCAAATCCATCCGTGCCCAAGACCACGTAATCGCCTCCAACCCATTGCCGAATCATTTCAGGTACGGCCATCATGTTATCACTCACCGCAACCGTGGTCCCCACACTGTCGTCCAAATGGTCCGCCACCCATGACGACTTCCGTTCCTCACCAGGGTGCAATCGATTCCATCTTGTCGCATCTGCGGCCTCTCGACGGAGTTCCCCATAGGATGTTACCGACCAAATTTCACAATTCACATTCCAGTTCGCAAGTAGTTCAACTGCTCGATGAACTTGGAGCATGATTGGCCCCGAACCCAACAAGCGAACCTTTGCGTCCTTGTTCGATTCAATTTGATAGAGCCCTCGAAGAATACCTTCGTCAACTCCCTCGGGCTTGGGGGGCATTGGATGATTTTCATTGTATACAGTGATGTAATGGATGACGTCTTTCTCTTCACCGCACATTTCCTCAATTCCATGCTTGATGATGGTCGCCAATTCGTAAGCATATGCAGGATCCCATGCACGAACTGCAGGGTTTGTCATCGCCATCAAATGAGAGTGACCATCTTGATGTTGAAGCCCTTCACCATTGAGTGTGGTTCGTCCAGCAGTTGCTCCAATCAGGAACCCTCTCGCTCGACTGTCGGCTGCTGACCAGATGAGATCGGCAACCCTTTGGAATCCGAACATTGAGTAATAGATGTAGAAGGGAATGGTTGGAGAAAGTTGGGTCGAATACGATGTACCACTTGCGATGAATGTGGACATGGCTCCAGCTTCATTGATTCCTTCTTCAAGGATTTGTCCGGATTGACTTTCTTTGTACTTCATCAATACCGCATGGTCCACAGGCTTGTACAGTTGCCCCTCGGGAGCGTAAATTCCAAACTCACTGAACAATGGATCCATACCGAAAGTTCGAGCCTCATCCGGTACAATTGGGACGACTCGCTCCCCAAATCCATCTGCTTTCATGAGACTCCGCATCAGGCGAACAAATACCATTGTCGTACTCACTTCGAGATTGCCTTTGGTGCCATCATCAAACTCAGCATAGGCCTCTGCCTTAGGAAGTTCCAAATCCACAGGCGGGGTTCTGCGTTCGGGGACAAATCCACCTAATTTCTCACGTCTTTCAAGAAGATATTCAACTTCTTCAGGATAGTTTGCGGGTTGCAAATAAGGGAGTTTCTCCAATTGTGTGTCGGTAAACGTTAGCCCCAATTCATCTCGCATGTACTGCAAGACTGGTTGGTCAGCTTTCTTTTTGCCATGCGTTGAATTTCGACCGGCAAACGAGGGTCCAAGTCCCCAACCCTTGATGGTTCGAGCAAGGATGACAGTGGGTCTACCCTTGTGTGCACGAGCAGCGGTATATGCGGCGAATATTTTGACAGGATCATGTCCACCAACATTGCTTGCTAAATCTTCCAAGTCCTCATCTGAGAGATCAGCGACCAATTCGGCCAATTCTGGCGAATTGAACAATTCAGAACGAATTACTGATCCTTCATCCGTCATGATGCGTTGTTCATCGCCGTCAGCCAATGCTTCAAGGCGTGCGGCCAAAAGTCCATGACGATCTTTGGCAAACAATGCATCCCACTTTGAGCCCCACAAACACTTGATTACATTCCATCCAGCACCGGTAAATCTTGCAGCCAATTCTTGGACAATTTTGCTATTCCCACGTACGGGTCCATCCAATCGCTGCAAATTGCAGTTGACAACCATGACGATGTTGTCTAAATTTTCACGCGATGCGAGGGTCAATTCGGAGAGAGATTCAGGCTCATCCGATTCTCCATCACCCATAAAGTACCAAGTGGTACTCTCAGAGGAATCTGCCAATCCACGATTGTGAAGATAGCGATTGAATCTGGCTTGTCGAATGGCAGTCATTGCACCCAAGCCCATACTCACCGAGGGATATTCCCAGTAATCGGGCATCAAACGGGGATGAGGATATGAGGACAGGCCCACGCTGAACGCTTCTTGTCTGAAATGCTCCATCCGTTGCTCATCCATTCGCCCTTCCATCCAAGCCCGTGCATAAAGGCCAGGACTTGCATGACCTTGCCAGTAGACATGGTCTCCATTGCCCANNCCATCCTTTCCTCGGAAGAAATGATTCAGACCNACTTCCCATAGGTGGGATGTACTCGCATAGGTCGAAATGTGTCCNCCAATGCCCTCGAAATATTTGTTCCCACGCGTGACCATCATCATTGCATTCCATCGAATCACATCTTGGATTCGCTGCTCCATTTGCAAGTTCCCGGGATACTGTGGTTGATCATCTGGATGAATACTATTGACGTAAGCAGTTTGTGTTAACTCACCGACAGGAACACCAATTTCATTTGCAGCAATGACCGTTTCTTGCAGCAATTGGCGGGCGCGCTCGGAGCCAAAATTTTCCTCGACAGAAATGATTGAATCTCGCCATTCCTGTGTTTCGCCCTCGTCGGGGTCCGGAAGCGCACTTCGATAGTCGCCATCTTCCACACTATCGCCTCAGTTGTTCGGTATATCGGTCGGTATTGAACCAATCGCTATGGTTGCAGGGGAAACGNTGGTCCTCGATTTNGCCATGGAGTGAGAAAAATCACCTCACCAGTCAATTAATAACGCTCCTCCTTTAGGAGGAGGTATGAGCACGCGCTTTGTTAACGCACTGTTTTTGACAACCATCATGATTTTGATGTCACTGAGTGGTCTAGTCGATAACCAAGAAAATCAGAATGAATCACCAGAGACTCTGACTCTAGTTGAACCCCAATACGCCACAAGCCCCGGTCATTCAGTATTCGCCGAATACATGGGTGCATATTGGTGTGGACCCTGCATTACNGCCTCATCGAACCTTCACTCGCTAAGCGGTAGCAATGGTGATGAATTCACTTACGTCTCGTTCTGGGAATCATCCAGTTCAGGCTGGCCTAGTGACAATCCGATNAACCGACGCAATCACATCTCAAGCGCAGATGGTTACACCGGTGGAATTCCAGTTGTAACCTTNGGTGATGCGTTTGATGGAACCTACTACACCGTGGGCGGTCAGAATTATGACAGCTTTTTCACCAACGGTGGNGGCATGGATTCCAATGCTGCTGATTACGAACTATCCGTTGCTCAGGCCCCCAATGGAGCCAACATGGATATNACCATCACAGCCTCCACCACCAGTTCAACTTCACAGACAGTGTACCTNTACGCTGCAGTGACTGAAGAGGTCTCTCCGGAATCATACAGTGCGGATTCCACCAAGCATCCTCATCACGTTTGGAAGAAGTGGTTGCTGAACTCTGGCAGTAGTGGCTTTGAGACATTCACTATTTCCTCAGGTAACTCTGTGAGCAAGTCATGGTCCGTTCCGATCAGTACAGTCCGTGCTGGTGGCGGCAACACCGCTCAGGACAACTTCCTCACAGTCGCTGCCTTGATGGATGGTTCACACACCACTTGGAACAACGTATTCGCTGCAGCAGATTCAAACATGAATCCGATGGATTTGTCCGTAACTTCGATGACAATCACCAACGATGATGCATCATATGATGGATTCCTATCCGGTGACACACTCAGCCTAGATGCAACTGTGCGAAACACAGGAACTGAAGATTATTCATCAGGCGGATCCCTTCAATTCTACCATGTTGACGGGGCCACTGAGAACCCAATCGGCCAGTCCGTATCATTGAACAACCTGAATGTTGGACAATCACAATCCATCAGTGCACAATTTGACACCTCGTCGATTGCCATGAGTCCAAACGGGCTTGAGTCGTTCAGATTCAAGATGACTGGAACTACAGGTGAAAATGATCCCATTGGCAACAACATGATGAATGTCTGGATGAGTCATGATTACTCTCCATCCACAGACACACCCGTTGCGGATGGTCAGACCAACATTGCTCGCGGTGGCACCCTAGACTTCGATGTCACAGGTAACGCGCGCGACGCAGTTGATACCCTTGCGACCATGACTCCCGAATTTGAGACCTCACTCTCAGGCTCCAACGTATGGTCCTCTGACTGGGTCATTGCACCGACCTCAATCACTGCACCGGGAACTCCATCAGCACGCTATGTTTTCACAATCGACCCCGCACAAACCGCTTCGAGTGGAGACTACGATGTCCGTGCAAGATTGGTCGACTCACGTGGCCAGGTCAGCGACTGGTCGATGGCCCAGGATGCTTTCAGTTTGATGAACGGCCTCCCTGTGGTTGTTGACCCCAACAATCCAGATACCGCACCAGGTGACTGTCCAGCATTCCCCGGTCTCCCAACCGTGAAGGTTGAGACCAACGAGCGAGTTCCATTGTCTGGATTGGTTTGTGATGCAGAAACAGATTTGACTTCACTGGTCATCACAAGCAACGATCCTTCGTTCGTCGCTTGGCATGCATCAGCCGGTGAGATTGAAGTCAATTTCCCTACCATTCAGCGTGATGGAATGGGCAATCCTGCACCACAAGGCATTGGAATCACCATCAATGACGGTGAAGATTCCAATACAGGTACACTAATGTTCAGTGTGATTGAGAACGGCCAGCCCCGATGGCTGAGTATCCCATCTCAATCCTACGATGAAGGCGGCTCAACTCAATTAAGTCTCGGCCAATACCTGACGGATTCAGACAGCAGTGGAAATCCCACCAGCGTCTCATCGCTATCATTGGCGATCGTCTCTGTTGAACCTGCAGATATTCTGAACGCTGATTTCTTCGGTGGAGGCAATACACTGTCAATC
>PBPV01000096.1 GCA_002724815.1 Methanobacteriota archaeon
TACACGCATTGGATGTTGGACACGGCGACGAAGTCATCGTCCCGAGTCACACCTACATTGCCAGTGCGACCTGCATCAATTTGGTGGGCGCGACCCCCAAATTTGTCGAAGTGGAAGAAGAGTACTACACCCTCGACCCCACCGCCCTTGAAGCCGCGATTACACCCTCTACCAAAGCCATCATCGGCGTGCACCTGTATGGACAACCGATGGATACAACCATTTTCGAAATCGCATCTAAGCACGGAATCCCCGTCATTGAAGATTCAGCTCAGGGCCATGGTGGTTCACTAAACGGCCAACGAATCGGCTCATTCGGGGACATCGCCACCTTCTCTTTCTTCCCAAGCAAAAACATGGCTGTGGGTGGAGACGGGGGGGCGATCATCACCACGCGTGAGGACCTCATCCAACGAGTATCGACCTTCATTGATCACGGGCGTTCGGATAAATATCGAAATGACGTTTTAGGTACCAATTTCCGGCTTTCAGAAATCCAGTGCGGGGTTGGTCGAGTACAACTCAAACACTTGGACAACTGGGTTGCACGTCGGAATGAAATCGCCGCTCGCTACAACGCCGCATTTTCCGACTTGTCGCACATCAAGCACCCACAAGTTCGGCCGGGGGCTGTCCATGCTTGGCACCAATACGTTCTGCGTGTGGGGGACCGCGAAGCGTTCCAGGCACACATGAATGAGATGAACATCTCCACCGGTATTCATTATCCGATTCCTTGCCACTTGCAACCCGTCTATGCAGACCACCCTCAAGGAACAGAGGGCTCACTTCCCTTGACCGAAGCGATTTGCAGTGACATTGTCAGCATCCCCGTGATGCCCCTATTGACCGACGAGGAAGTTGACCGAGTGATTGAAGCGGTACAAGCTTGGCAACCTTAGTTCCAATCTTCTTGCCAATCACACCAAGGATCCCGAGCCAGTGAACCATTGCCAAACCGCTCGTCATTGGTCACATCTTCACCAATCCAATTGGGCTTGGTGAATACATGCTCGACACTGGGAACTTCAAGTTCAGCCAGTACCAATCCATGGTTGTCTCCCTCGAAGACATCAATCTCCCAAACCAAACCATCATCAGCAGGAATGTTGTATCGATTTTTCATCACGAATGGGAATCGAAAAGAGGTCACCAAATCCTCAACATCCTCTTTCAGTACCTCAAATTCCCACTCGGCGCGACGGTAATTCATCATCTCCCCTTTCACCGTCACGAATGCTTGGTGATCCCGAAGACGGATTCGAGGCGTCACCTTACTTTCTTCAATCAGATTAGTCAGACCTGCAACCGCATCCGCTGGCAATTGTTTGACCAATACGCGATCATCAAAACAGAGATTTCCATCGACCAGCTCGATTTTCCATTTTGGCAAATAGCATTGGATGATTTTCGAAGGTCGACCCAATGCTGGGAGTGAAGCCGCATCTGGAATGAAATAGCGATACTCGATTTCCACCGAGTTGCTGCCCATATGGTGTGGTTACAGTAGAGGGACTTTGAGCCTGATGCAACCCACCCCTTGAAGCGAAGACCACACCTCGCAAAACCATGGGAGAGCCGAAAATTCATTCCAGCGGAATCGTAGACGTTGATTTCGGTGAAGGCGTCACTCTTGTCGACCCGGTGAACCTGTATGGGTGCACACTGGCAGACGGTGTGTTCGTGGGACCGTTTGTAGAAATTCAGCGAAGAGTCAGCATTGGAGCGAGAACTCGAGTTCAATCCCATGCTTTCATCTGCGAACTCGTGACCATTGGAGAGGACTGTTTCATCAGCCATGGCGCGATGTTCATCAACGACCCTTTCAAGATTGGAGGGCCGGCACGTGGAGATCAGACACAGTGGAAAGAAACCCACATCGGCAATCGCGTCAGCATTGGAACCAACGCCACCATCATGCCTGTGAACATCTGTGATGATGTGGTCATTGGCGCCGGGAGTGTGGTGACCAAGGACATCACTGAACCCGGAACCTATGCAGGCAACCCCGCACGTCGCATGTCGTAGGTGTCCCCATGTCCAGGCTGGCCAAGATCGCTGAACATCCGTTGATGAAGTCATTCATTCTATTCTCGATTTTTCGAGCCTTCTATGGCGCAGGCATCTTGGTTGCAACCTATTTCATCGACCGTGAAACATCCATTCCTTGGTGGCTCTTCCTTCTGTTCTCGATGATATTTTCACGACTTTTGTTCCGCTTAATCAAACGAAAGAGGGGAGATTTCAATGAGTAAACCTAGCGACCCGTTCACGTTTCCTCGAACTCGACAGGTCGTACGCAATCGAAGCGTTCTTGCAGCGATGACCAACAAACAGAGCCACACCGACGGAACCCTTTCCGACGAGGAAATCAATTGGCTTGTCAAGCGTGCAGAGGGTGGTTTTGGAATCATCACCACCGCCGCAACACATGTGGTTCCNGAGGGGCAAGGATGGGATGGTGAAATGGGAGTATGGGGCGACCACCAATTGCCCGGCCTTACGCGCATGGCAGACGAAATCCGAGGCCATGGAGCGATCTCGTTGGCACAGATTTTCCACGGTGGAATGCGTAGTCCCCAGCGCCTCACATCTGTCCAACCCGTCTCCGCAAGCGTGAACCCTACAAATGATTCAGAGAATGGTGAGACCAGAGCCTTGGAGGAATCAGAAATCGAGGACTTAATCGACGCCTTTGCCATGGCGGCCGCCCGCTGTGAAAAAGCCGGATTTGATGGCGTTGAAATCCACGGAGCTCACGGGTACCTGATTTGTCAATTCCTTGGAACGGAGACCAATCGAAGGGACGATCGATGGGGAGGGTCGCTGGAAAACCGGGCCCGATTTCTGCTGAACATCATCGACAGAATTCGACAACTGACAAGCGAATCATTTCTGGTTGGTGTCCGCATCTCTCCAGAATACAATCAGATTGGAGTCGTAATGGAAGACTCGCTAGATTTAGTGGATCTATTGGCCGAATCTGAAATCGATTTCCTGCATATTTCATGTTGGGATTGCTTCANTCCNCCGACACACAGCGACGACCCCCGAATGGTGACGGAAATATTGGCAGAGCGATTGGCCAATCGCCTGCCGTTGATCAGTTGTGGAGCCGCATGGTCGACCAAACACGCCCAACAAATCATGGGACAAGGTGCCGATTTGGTCGGAGTTGCTCGCGCCGCCATCGGACATTCAGATTGGGCGAGCCATTTGGACAACCCCGATTATGACCCGCAGCGACCACCCTATACCGCTGAACATCTCCATTCCGAAGGTCTCGGTGAGAAATTCATTGAATACATGCGCAATTGGAAAGATTTTGTCGAATAGCATGGCCGGGCGCACCGTTATAACTCCTCAGATGTCAAATGAAATTGTGTCTGATGAAGTTAGAGAGCAATACTCTCCACCCGAGCCGGTCATCGTATCCAATCGGCTAACCATCCCTGAACCCGTCCACGCCCCTTCAAAACAACATCTTACACAAAAAAAATCCGAAAATGAAATCGTCAATACAAGACATCCAGTTGTATCATCGCTCTCTTTTGAGCCCGAAAACGATCCTAGAACGACCGCAACCTTCGTTTTCATCATCGGGACGGCTGTTACATTGATGATTTGGTCCTTCGATGGTGCTGAGGGATTTGCGATATGCTTTTGGCATTTGATTGTGTTACCAATCGGTTGCATCTACACTTATTCATACAAAAAAATGAAGCAAGAGTGGGAGAAAGAACACGGTATTTACAACGCTTCAGAAGAGAGGAAAAAGGCGATTGAGAACACCATCACCAGCTTGTTGCTAGTCTGTGTGTTCACTCTTCTAATCGTATATGGAATGCCCATTCTATACATCATGAGTCAGATGTAAATCAAGCGTTTTCAAGACAGACTGGATGGGTACATTCGGGCACTTGGTAATACTGTCGAGTCTCAGGGTCAAAGACGTCGAGTTGCAAGGTTGAACCTGCATTGTTTACCGTCACAATTGACGACGCTGCAGACGGCAGGTAATCCTCTCCTGTACTCATCAGACTCAAACGAATGGTGTGCCCCGCAGCCACTTCGACATCCATTGGGAAGAATTCCATTAGAGCAGTGATTTCCTCAAACGGTGCNCCCCAAGACTGTTCATCCGACCCTCCAGCATGATATCTAAGATCCATAATTGCGTGGCCAATATGGATGCAAGTTGAACCATCACAATCTTCCAACAGTGCGTAGATCTGCCCACCCACTGTCATGGTATTCACATTGACATGGAGGCGAGGAAGTCCACCGAAATACAAGTCGTCTTCAAGCGGTGGAGTCTCGTAAACAGGCCCCGAATTTGCATCCGGCAAGATGGTGTTTGAGCCCCCTGCTGCAGCGAGTTCAGTACTGCCCAATTCCCACAATATCTCAGTGGTCTCAGACATTGGGTACCGATCTTCCAATCGCCACGAACCTTGGTTCGATTGAATCTCTACACCTAACCACGGTTTTTCACCCTCATCTTTCAGGTAATAGGAAAACCATTCCAACAAATCTTGCATCCAATCCATTCTGACCATTTCGGGATAAGCTTCGATGCCTCGGCCCACCCCACTTCGATCAAACATGATGTCAGGCCGATCCGGATAATCGTGGTCCCATTGTCCAAACAACCCCTTGGCTTCGATACCTCGATCGTATAGTAGATTGATTGTGGGAACTGCCATGTGCGGGTCTACGTTCCAATCATGCATTCCTTGAATCAAGTATACACTTCCTTCGTAGTTCTCCAAAACGCGGTCTAGGAAATATCGCTCAGCCCAATAGGTCCCTGCTGCTTCACTACCCCACATCCACGCAGACACACCCGTTCCAGGACCGATGATGTAGTCAGGACATGCATTTTGCAAATCCTCCTCATCCCCATCGATTCCATAACTTCCATACACACCATTGTGCATGATGGGCGCTCGAGCTTCACTACTTCCATTTCTCCACATCAATTCCATGACTCCAATGAGTCCTGAGATGGGGACAATGGTGGCGAGGTGCTCATTGCCAAACATCGCCGCTTGCCAAGGTGTGCTACCATCGTATGATTTCCCAATCATCGCGACCTTACCGTTGCTCCAGTCTTGCGTGCCCAACCAAGTCACGGCCGCATCCACCCCAAGTTGCTCCGCATTCCCCATCAAGTCCATGCAATGATTCGAACGACCGGTGCCCATGACAGCAACCTGCGCGAATGCATATCCATGAGGTACAATTTGTTCGATAATCATCTCACCAAGCCAAGTTCCAGGTTCTTCAATCCCAGGAGTGCTGACAGAAGCTTCATCGAAATAAGGCCCGAATTCAGCGATGACAGGAACCGTCACCCCCTCCTCAACCAACGGAATCCACACAGCGAGACTGACCTTTCCATTGGGTGCTGCACCCCCTTCCTCAAGGGGTAGGTCAAATTCGACAAAGTGGTGCGTCCCACTCCACAAACTCTCCCCATTCGGACCGGTTAGTGATCCGTTGTTCAAGACATAGGAGTGGGAATCATCGGTTACGAAATCGACGAGATGCCGCTCCCAGATCGGAGGGTAGTCTCCAATTTGATCTTTGGAAATTTGGTTGATAAGAGAAGAGGTCAGGATTTGACTGACGAGCAAGGCCACAATTCCAATGGCCACCAATCCACTCAATGCCCATTTTCCGGCCTTACGGAATCTCTTCCCAGGCGTGAAAAAATCGACCGCCTCGGAGACGATCACCGCTTCCAGGATTTCATCGACCACGTCATCACCCTTGCTCGGCCGTAAAGGCGCCCCCACATCAGACTAACGATGCCGGCAACATTGTTGATTTACTCACTTTCATCGTTACTTCGACTGATTTGTTCGTACTCTACAACGAGGTTTCCAATGAGTAAGGCAACCGCTCCCACGGGCAACCAGAAGGTCACATCCCCCTCAAGACCCAGCACCAGCGACCCCAGCATCGCCCACACAGGCTCCAATGCATACAGGATTGCCGCCCGGACAGGTGTGACTTGTTTTTGGAAAATATTCAGGACAAGCAATGCAACCAAACTCCCCAACACGGCACACAGCATCAATGGGAACGTAAAATCAAACTCTTTCAGCAAGGCAACAAATTCACCAGTGAACTCTCTTGAGACCGCCAAATATACCGCAACGGATAATGTAGCGACTGTAATCAACATGGTCGCAGTTACTTGAATCGGGTCTACCACTTTTGTCACTCGATCTGTGGCAATGATGTGCGCCCCAAATAGGAAGGCACAACCCACCGTCAACCATTCACCCAAGCCAAAGTTGAGTTGAGGCGGGCCACTAATCCACCCGGCCCCGAAGGTTGCCAGAAGCACCCCTAGAATCGCAAAACGAGTCATCTTCTGCATCCCAAGTGCAACCCCAATCAGTGCGGTGAAGACCACATACAAACTGGTCAAGAAGGCCGAGACGGCCGGCGTTACATCGGTAAGCCCCAACATCTGTAGAATGAAGCCACCCCAGACGATGACTCCGAGGATCAAACCACCCTTCCATACCTCTCGATCTTTCAATCCCCGCCACGTCTTCGGGACAAAAATAAGCAGCAGTAAACCGGCGATGACAAATCGCATCATCACAAAGAAAACGGCCACATCATTTTCATCCAGCCCGGGCGCTGAATGAGCCGCTGCATCGAGGGATTGCTGCATCCAAATGAACGTTCCACCCCACAACAAAGTCACTCCAAACAACGCCATGGTTGCCTTGCGAATCTCGTGCATGGTCACAACCCCAAGGCATCTCGGATGACGCTTCTGAACATGGCAATCGAGCGACGATGATCTATCACCTTGGCATGCTCCTTTGCGCGAAGACCCAACTCCTCTCGATTTGCATAACAATGCTTCAATGCTTCACACCAGGCCTGTAAATCAGCTTCGGCC
>PBPV01000097.1 GCA_002724815.1 Methanobacteriota archaeon
ATCGATTGGGCACCACCAAATGGAGGGGTGGAATTTTCAGCACCCACGTTGATGGAACTTGCACAAAGCCTCGTATTCTTCGCATTCATCATCTCGATTTCTGTGAAATCAAAATCACAATCCAAGCAAACTACGAGCGGCATCCAAAGCCGGACCAAGTCCCTCAGCGTTTGAGCCACCACCTTGAGCAAATGTCGGACGTCCACCGCCACCGCCACCAATATGGCTGGCAATACTGTTCAGGATCTCAACTGCGTTGTGGTTGTCCGCGGCAATGGTGCCTTCGGTCAGGGCGACAATGAGTTTGCCACCGCCTTCTCGACTTCCGACGACTGCGACGGTAGGTTTGGAAGCATCTCGGGTCAATTCACCAACCATGTTCTGCATCTGCTTTAATTCCCCTGTGGCTTCCATGACCACATATCGAATGCCGTCCTTTTCCACAGCTTCGTCGCCTCCGCCACTGGTTCGCAATCGAACGATTTCGGCCTCGAGTGCCTCAATCTTCTTCTGCTGAGATTTCCATTCCTCAAAGAACCGATTAACGGTCTTGGGAAGATCATCCACGGACACTCCGAGGGTCTCGGCAGATTCTGTCAACAGTCGCTCTTGGCGACGGGCGTGCTCGCGTGCAGTTTCTCCGGCCACGATTTGCAGTCGCTCCACCCCGTCTTGGACTTGACTGCTGCGGATGATGCGAACCTCGCCAATTTCTGCGGTTTGATCGTGATGCGTACCGCCGCAAGCTTGGACATCGTGATCACCGATTTTGATTACACGAATCTGCTTGTGTTTGGGCGCACCACCCTGATACAACTCAAATCCAAAGTGGGCGTCTGCTTCGGCACGGTCCAACACCATTTTTTCGACCTTCGGGTTTTGAGCAATGATGTTGTTCGCATGATCCTCAATCGCGTCTAAATCGTCGCGTGTCAACCGCTGGAAATGGGTGACGTCGAGTCGAGCATATCGTTCACCCTTGGATGAACCGGCCTGCCAGATGTGTGGTCCCAATAGCGCTCGTGCGCTACCACCCACAATGTGAACGGATGTGTGGTGATCCATCAATTGCTTTCGTCGCTCCCAACTGATATGTCCCTGAACAGTACCTGAAACTTCACAGTCTGTGAGGTGCAGGATCCAATCACCTTCAACATGGGTATCCAAGACTTGGGCCTCACCGAGTGTTCCAAAGTCACCCAGTTGACCGCCACCCTCTGGATAGAACAGGGTATGATCGAGAATGACCGCATGTGTGGGGACACCGATCACTTCGCTCGACAAGTTCAGTGAGGAGGCGTCAATCGGCTCACAGTGCAATACTGTAGCTTCAAATTGAGTTTGAGCCGTATCTACATAGTAACTGCGAATCGTAGCGGGCCAATCGCCGCTCACCAACTTCGACTTCACTTTGGATTTGGCTGCAGCCTTGGTTTGTTGTGCGTTTCGCTCTGCCATATCCGCCGCGAATCCTACACGGATGGTGAGGTTCTCCCAGCCCAGGCGCTGAGCGATACTCGCCACCATATCTGGTTGGAGGCCGCGCTCTTCTGCCAACCGGAACAAGGTTTCATCTGGCGCTTCTTTGGCATCCTTCGGCAACTTTGCCAGTGCAGTATTGACCGCAGCTTCACCTTTCCTCAACATTTCATGATAGCGCTGTTCTTCCAGATCAAGAATGGTCAGGATTCCCTCCCGAGTTTGGCTAAATCCACGAATATCCAGATTCACATCCATATGATGCGAACCAAGTTCAGCAAGAGAAATGTTGAGCCCTAAATCATCCTTCATTCGACAAACACGGCGTGCCAGCATTCGAGCAAGATAGCCCGCCTTTGCATTTGACGGCACCAATGCATCGCCGAGCATGTTGCACAAAGCATGCATGTGATCAGGAATGGCATAAATCGATGACAAGGGTTCTGTAACGAGTTTCAACTGATCGACCGAGACTTCGATTCCACGATCTTTCAGACGCTCTGAGAGGCGGTTGTAAAGCGACTCCACATCCGTCCCAACATCGATGTTGAGGATGCCGGCCAAACGGGACAACTCTGAGAGCAATGCATCAATGTCGACATCACCCAACTGNGCNAGCCTGGATTGGAAGTCGGATTCATTCTGTAACCACTNAACNGATTCTGGATAAATGGCTTCGTAGATGGTCGGCGTGCCTGCAGCTGCCCAGCAGAATCGCTCCAACCCATATCCCGTATCGATGATTTGCAGAGGCATTTCACCGTAGCGTATCCCCTTGATTTCAACATCACCATCTTCACGCTCTTCAAGATTCATGAACACCAGAGTGGCCAATTCCAAACCCCCAACGATGACCTCAACAGCAGGACCTGCATTGCCCCCACCTGACCATGGATTCTCCACATAGGTGATTTGCATGGGGTCAATCCCAAGGCGCTGTGTAAACAGATCATCACAGAATCGAATGCACTCCTCGACCCAATATTTGACATCGCCATCGTCAGGGCGATTGAAGCAATGATGTGCCATCATCTCAAACGTTGTCAAATGGCGGCCTGAACGGCCCACTGCAGCAACATCGGTTAGACGAATACAGGGCTGAGAGATTGTCAATGGATTGGCAGGAGGGGGTGCAATCCCTCCCGTCACGTGAGGTTGGAAATCCGCAATCGAGGCAATGGTCAGGTGGATATCATCTCTCCAGCGGGCAATGACGGGGTAGGGGTCGATTCGGCTGTGCGAATGCTCCTCAAAGTAGGACAGGAAGGTTTCTCGCATTGCATCCTTCAGCGCCTTTCCACGCTGGTTGTAACCCGAAATGATGGGGGCTCCGATGAAAGTGTACTCATCTTCCGTGGTATCCCCAGAGGTTTCACGAGAAGGATCTCGAGTCCAAAACCATAGATTGGTGACCTGACAGACCTTGCGTACGAACCCTTGTTCGTGGAAATATGGGATGTCAATGTCTCCGAAAGCCATGGGCATCCTCAACCTGCCGAATTGATGGTCGTTCATGAAGGAGTCGGCCGGCACCCATAGGGTGCCGTCGCCGAAAGCGACTTCAAACAGGGCCCACAGCCGAGGGTGTGAGCGAGGATTGGCAGGAACACATCGAGTCGATTGGCTCAGGTTTGCACCGCATTAAGAAACACGGTGCAATGCGAGTCGATGCAATGTTGGTTTCCGATGCGAAACACCTCGCAGAACACACAGATCAGTCTCCCGGTCAATTGGCCAACACTGCATCATTACCCGGAATTGTCGGCAATGCGTGGGCCATGGCTGACTTCCACTTCGGATACGGTTTCCCGATTGGTGGTGTAGTGGCAACTGACATCGACAATGGCGGCGTCATTTCGCCTGGAGGAGTGGGCTTCGACATCAACTGTGGTGTCCGACTGTGCGCACTCAATTTGGAATTGAATGACCTGAAGGACATGAAAAAACTTGGACGCCGATTGAAAGGACGGATTCCTGCAGGCCCTTCTGGAAAGGGAGGAGTAGAATTGACATCGACACAGATGGAATCGATTCTCAGTGAAGGTGCCAAGGCCGCAGTTGAACTTGGTTTAGGACATGAGGGTGATTTGTCTTCGATGGAATCCAATGGTTTGCTGGAAGGACAACAACGAACATTGTCGGAACGTGCCCTGAAACGTGGCGAATTGGCTCTCGGCACACTCGGCTCAGGCAACCATTTCCTTGAGTTGCAGGTCGTGGATCAAATTCTAGATCCGGAAGCGGCCAAAGCGTTTGGGTTGAGAAAGGGACAAGTTACAGCCATGATTCACACGGGGTCTCGTGGTTTGGGGCATCAAGTGTGCTCAGATCACGTCGATGCTCTAGAGCGGCATTACAAGAAAAGTTCAGCCGGTTGGCATGCAGAAAAGTGGAACATCACATTGCCCGATCGGCAGCTGGCCTCGGCCCCCTTCCATTCCAAGGAGGGGGGAGCCTACTTCGAAGCGATGCAGGCGGCTGGAAATTATGCATTTGCAAATCGTGGTGCATTGACACAGCGGTTGAGGGACGCATTACGGGCACACCTGGGGACAGATGGAGATTTGGAAGTCATCTATGATGTGTCCCACAACATCGCAAAGGTCGAACAACATGTCATTCATGGGACCAATTGCAATTGCTGTGTACATCGAAAAGGTGCCACTCGAGCACTAGGAGGTGACCATGGTGAATTGGCCTCCAAGTTCAGTGGAATCGGGCAACCTGTACTGGTCCCCGGTGACATGGGGACTGCGTCCTATGTGTTGGCCGGACCCACTTCAGGATCGAATGATGCATTTGCTTCCTCTTGCCATGGAGCAGGAAGAAAGATGTCTCGCAGTGAAGCACGGAGGCAAATCGACAGTAAATCGCTGAAGGAAAAGTTGGCTGCGGATGGAATCGCGATTTATGCCAACACTCCAAACGTCTTAGCGGAAGAAGCCCCTGATGCCTACAAGGATGTGGATGAAGTGATTCGTTTGACGTCGGAAGCCAATCTGGCTCGACCTGTTGCAAGGATGAGACCGTTCTGTGTAATCAAAGGTTGATTCACATTGAGATGCCGGCTCGAGGCGCACCAGGTGGCATGGGNGCAGCACCTGACTGCACACCATCGGCCTCTTCCATGATGATTGTCAACAATGTGTTGACGAGTTTTCGAAGATCATCAACCTCACCTTGTAAACTCGCCATTTCTTTTGCTATTGTCATTCTACGTTCTTCACTCGTTGTCATGGTTCCCATCCCATCTTGAGGAATCTCTTCCTCGGAAAGCACATCTTGCGAAACAGGTCTATAAAGGAAACGATTTTGTTCAGTTTCGGAAACCGTTTCGAAACATTTTGTGGGAANNCCAAAACCGTTTCAACCAACCAAACGNGCAATGATGTCCGNCTTTGTTCCAGACGCATCGAGGCCTTGCAATTCNGCCAATTCGANNAGTTCNGNTTTCTTNAATCGCTTAAGTTGGGCTTCAGACACCGGCTCAGGTTCACTTACCGGTTCCGTATCGAGGGAATCCAAATTCACGGATCCTGTTTGAGCTTCAACCATGGGTTCGGTTNTCACAAAATCATTGCCGAATCCTTCTGGGGCCTGAGGTGCAACCGGTTGCGTGTGGTGTTCGATAATCTGCTGAGCTGTCCAACCTTTGTCCATCCAGACATTGACATGTTCTTCGGTCCATCCAGGCAAGGCAGCCACGACTTCAGCAACCGCCAACAATCGAGGGTTGGGTGCAGTAACTTCGGGTGGTGGAGTATTGCGCCCGGACTCAACATAATCGGATGCTGCACGACTTAATTCACTATGCTTCAGATATCCATTCCGATCTTCATCATACGCATTTGCGAAGTGCAAAAACGCTTCCTTGTCATGAATTTGGTGCGAATCGATGATGTGGCCGACCGTTTCATCATTGTAATCGAACGGGTATTCTGGCTCAGCTGAGGCTGTGGCCTGCATCATCATTGATGTGAAATCTTGCGCGGCACGGTTCAATTCATCCGCATCGAGGAAACCGTCTCGGTCACGGTCGTATTGTTGAGCGTGAGCAAGGAAAGCGTTCTTGTCATAGATTCCATATCTTGAAACGGTATTCCAAAGGGTGTCATCCTCGTAGTCAAGTCGGATGTTATTGATGGTCATCCCAAAGGATTCCTCAACTTCATCTTCCCAAGAATCTTCCAAATATTCACCCATTGATTCACTGGG
>PBPV01000001.1 GCA_002724815.1 Methanobacteriota archaeon
TTCAATCGGTACCGCTAATAGACCTCGCCAACCGCGACAGTTTAACGAGGTGTCCGTATGAGCCTGAAAGCATCAGACATCCTTGGAACGAGCCAAGTTGGTGTCCATTTGGCCATGGTNGGNCGAGTNNTATTNGCTCCNATGCAACTNACAAAGAAAGACGTNGCAAGCCTTGAGGACACANTNGGNCTTGAAGTCGCNCAGATGTCGATTGGNGGCAGTGCNCTTGTCGGGGCNCTGATTGCNGGNAATTCNAANGGAATNGCNGTNGCNGANATCGCNACGGAAGAAGACATTGATCGATTGACGTCATTCGGAGATGTCGTTGTCATGGAAAGCGGTGTCAATGCTGCGGGCAACCTCTTGGTTGTCAACGAGAACGGCGCAGTGGCCAGTCCCGTGCTACCTGAGGATGGGATTGAAGTCCTGTCTGAAACCCTCAAGGTTGACTGTGTTGCCATTGGAATTGCGGGTAATGATACCCCGGGGAGCGTCTCTGTATGCAATAATCGTGGCGTATTGGTCCACCCTGATGTCTCCGAAATGGAAGTCGAAACCATCGAGTCTATTTTGGATGTTCCTGCCATGGTGGGTACCGTCAATTTCGGCTCACCCTACGTTGGTTCTGGATGCATTGCAACCGACCAAGGTGCGTGGGCAGGTTCGCAAACCACGGGTCCTGAATTGAACCGAATTGAGGACGCATTGGGCCTCATCTGAGCATTTTGCCAGCACCCAATGTTCAAAGACGGATTCGGCAGCGATTTGCGCATGGGCGAGTTGCTATATTCAGGCAAAGTCAAGCAAGTATGGAGTACCGACGATCCTGATGTGATTGAATTTAGATACACAAATCAGATTTCTGTGTTTGATCAAATCATCCCCTCATTGATTCCTCGTAAGGGTGAGAGTCTCAATCGAACTTCATGTCACTGGTTCAAGTTGGTCGAAGAGGCTGGCATTTGTGATACACACATCATCGAGATGAACGCACCTGACCGTGTACTTGCACGTCGATTCGAAGTCATCCGTGAACCGGGTGCGATCCCTCGTGACATGGAGAACGTATTCGTTCCATTGGAAGTGATTTGTCGACACTACTTGGCTGGAGGTGGCTGGCGCCGATACAAGCGTGGAGATGTCGGNTCAGAAGAATTTGGATTTGAACCCGGNGTGGAACTTCATGAAGGCATTAAGCTACCAAAACCATACTTGGAAGTCTCGACCAAATTCGAAAAATTCGATCGCCTACTCGACCGCAAAGAAGCGTTGGAGATCTCCAATCTGACCGATGAGGAGTTCGANTCCATCCTGGCGATTGTTGTTCAGGTNGATGAAATCATCCATCGGGAAGCCGCAAAGCGTGGTCTGATTCACGTTGATGGAAAGAAGGAATTTGCNTTAGGTCCAGGTCGTGTACCCGTTCTAGTGGATTCTTTTGGGACTCTAGATGAGGACCGATGGTGGGCTGCAGCCGATTATGAGAACGGTGAAATTGTCTCCTTGTCGAAAGAGTTCGTTCGTGAGCATTATCTTGGGACCGGCCACCACGATGAGTTGTATGCTGCCAGAGAGGCGGGCACTGAAGAGCCTCCCATCCCTGCTCTACCACAAGATGTCATCGATCAGACCTCTGCACTTTATGCGAGCATGTATGAAAGATTGACAGGCGAAGACTTCTGATCAGTGCCGTCGCATCATAATGCCGAGTCCCCGCTTCTCTGCGGATTTGAGTACAATCAGTAAGTGCCTGACGATTTCAAGAACACCTCCATCTAGGGGCTCGTTTTTGTCGACTTTCCAAATTGATTTTTCCAGATACGATCGCAAATTGCTGACGTCCTGTGCTGTCAACCATCCATGCAAGGTCATGCCTCCGAATCCGATACTGAGGTGGGAGTGACCAAGTGATTCCTCTCGCAGTCCAGCATCAAGCTGAGTGAGCAACTTGATCCCATCATCGTTTGGTGCTTCCGGAATCATATGGNTTCGTAGATAACCAATAGAGTTCCCCTCATGGGTTGGAAACCTCCCCAATCGCTCGATTGAGATTCCTCGTTCGAGCGGTTCAGAAGGTGAACCATCAGGTTCAGTCCCACGTAGTGCGACGAATACAAGTGTCGCATCATCCCAAGGAACATCCTGACGACCTTTGGAGAAAACGGCCCCTTGGTCGCTTAACTTTGCCGAAATACTTGGGCACACATCATCGATTTGATCTAACTGATCTACTCCATTATAGCAATCGTTCAGTAGTTCGATGAATTCTGAGACTTCGTTACCCTTTAGGGGGTCAAAGGTGTAAAACGGACTAACAGAAGTGCTGTCAATCAACTCCATTCACTCGCCCCCAAGTCGATCACGACGCTCACGCAATCTCTCGAGACGAGCTTCAAAATCATCTAACGGGATTGGTTTTTCCTCGACCTCTTCAACAACCTCTTCTTCGACTTCGTCATCAAAGTCAACCAATTCCTCTTCAAGGTCATCTTCCTCATCATCGAATAGAATGTCGCCATCGTCATCCTCAATTGGTTTGGGCAATTTGGCAATGGGTTGCTTCTTTCGCTTTCGAACGCGTTGTCTTCGTTCGACCTTTCGGGGCCCGACATCCGGACGGATCAGTCCGAACAAACCCATCGCGCCGAAGACGATTACGAGGCTCCCAAGCAGCAACGCATAGTCACGTTCTTCACCCGGTTCAGCAATACCGGCGGGTAAAACAATCAGGCTTTGGTCATCTGCCTCATTGGAGTCTTGGTCCCATGGTGCATCACAAGAGAGATCCAAGTTGACGGTTGTGCCCACGGGTAGGTTTGGCCGATCGACAGCAACTTGCGGTGCCAAATCACCAGCCACATCCACGAGATGCTTGGAGCCTTCCCAACCACTGGCACTGAGTTCTAAGTAACAATTCGCCTGCGATAGTTTGGAGTGGTTCTGTCGAGAAGTTGAAACGACGATTTGTTGCGCGACTCCATCATCGCGAACTTCGACGTCTGTAATGCCCAGATTCCAATCGGAATCCCGAATCATCACGACTCGGCTGCCTTTGGCAATCAGGGCACCATTTTCGTCGACCAAGATGGCTTCAAGTGTGTGTTCTCCGGGAGCCGGCGCCCATGCATCCACACTCAAATTGATTGCACTTAGACTCGTATTGCTCGCAATGTTCCCAGCGATATGATCAATCACAAATCCAGTTTCATCTCGCAAGATAACGGTCCAATCAATATCAGTGGTTCCATTTTGTATTGCACAGGAGGCCACTGGTGTGGAATCAAGTGTGTTGACAAAACAGGTTCCAGTCCGAGTAGGGGGGTCACGAACACGGGCCCAATAATCAAGAGAGATACCGTCTACAGTAAGAGAGTCATCAGTGTCTACGGGAGGTACATTCCACAACCAACTTCCATCATCGGTTTCCACCAACAAGGTTCCATCTTGTTGTACAGAATTCACATCGAATCCAGGGTTGAAATCAAGTTCCAGTACATCACCAGATGTACCGAACAGGACCGGGCTGGTAGCCCAAGACCTGCCACTTTCTGTCAGTGTCAGAGTCACTTCTTTCTGAGTGTCAAACTCATCGGTGGTTCTGAGTGTTACACTATTGCCGTATCCTGTTCCGTCTGGTGAAGGTGTAGCTGATAGGGGTACTCCCGCACTTTCTCCAACACCCAAACTGACTTGTGATGGGCCTTCCAAGCCCCAGCCATCGGGCAACCCCAAAATCTCAACTTCGATGGTCGTGGGTGCGTTGCCCAAATTGGAAAGCATCGCCAATGGCAATCCACCCGCTGTTGAGATGAGCCATTCATCATCATGTACCAACGCATAATCATGCCATGCAGCAACACGTAGCGGTAGCGTAGTTTGACCCATGCCCGAGCCATCTGCGTTACGTGCTCTGAGTGTCAATTCTACTGTGTATCCGGAAATTGCACCTTCAGGTGGAATAATTTCACAGTTGAACTGAGTACTCTCTCCGGGATCCAACAGGGGTAAATTTTCGCTAATGTTCAGGGTCCAGCCCCCCACGTCCACCCACCCATTGATGTAAGGTACAGCAGGAGAATTTCCTCGCTGTTCAACAATGAGTGAAACATTTGCACCATTTCGATCTATGTCTAAATTGGCCCCTCCTGCCAAAATCCACCAACCCGGGACGTGATTGACTCGGACATGGACAACAAATGCAGGGATTGCAGTGTCATCACTTAATCCCTCAAATGATAGTGTGGCCTCGGTATCCTTCCATGCGGTTGAAGAGACATTCACGCCAATCTGGAGAACCTCGGAACCATTCACTGCAATGCTCTCACTTGCATCACCCCATGCGCTCCATCCTGTGCCATCATCGGAGCCTGCACCTTGAATCACCATTGTGGGGTTGATTGAAATCTGGTCGACCAAGTTGCCCACGTTACTGACATTCAATTCAAAGTAAAGTTGAGTATTCGGATCCGCATTGATTGTACCTCCGTTTGCAATCGCAAGACCGTTTGAAATCAGTGTCATTTCCCAGCGATGATCTTGGCGGGCTTCAATGAACATATCCGTTGTGGCGACAATTCCGACGTCCCCTTGTGATGCCATTTGGAATTGCAAATGCATCGTGACTGCAGCGGACATTTCAGTCGGCAATGTGATNGATACCGGTACGCTTCGCAACTCGCCCGCCCCTAANGCATACTGAGTTGAAGGGAATTGAATTTGCAAACCTGGGTCCTCTGAGAAATTTGCATTATCTACAATAATCCATGAGAGGTCGTAAGCATCGGGCCCATTTCCAGGGTTTGACAATCTGAGCATGAGTGTTTCTTGGACACCCACATCCATCTTGTGTGGCTGAACTACCGGAGATGTCACATCGAGTTCAGCGCGATGAATCTGCAGGACCTGCATGGACAGAGAAAGCACGGCTCCCCCGTTATTTTCTTCTTGAGCCGTCCAAGTGTGGAGCATCGGTGGTGTTGCGAAAGGCATGTCTACAATCAAATTTCCACTGACGCGTGCTCCCGCGTTACCTGAGGCACGCAAGGTGGTTCCATCGATTGACAATGCGCCAGTTGTTTCCCAATTCCAACCTGCCATCACCATCCCAGCGCTAGCCATGTCCCATTCCATTTCATCCACCCCTGGTGGGAATTGGACTTCGATATTCCATGTTCGATCATCTGCTGGTACGGAGCGGATGTGTGGTGGCATGACCTGAACTAAATTGGCTGTAAATGTGAGTTCAATCGGTCTGCATTCTTCGTTGACTCCAGCTCCGATACACATGGTCAATTGAGTGGAGACATTGTCGCCGAGCGCTGCAGTACTCGGCACATCAAGGCGTGCGGTTAGTTCACGAATTTCACTTGGAGCCAAGGTCAGAGGGATGACTTCTTGTCCTGTTGAATCATGCAATGTGATGTCATTACCCCAAGCGGTCGAGTTCCATTGTAGAGATACGGTTTCGGGTGCATTTCCGAGGTTTTCAACAAGAATCCATGCGGCTGCGGGTTCTCCGGGTAGGCCGACTCCGTTGGAAATGGCAGTTCCATCTGCGCCGCGAAGTGAAAGGCCACGGGTACGCTCCGCCTCGATTGGAAGAATTGCCGTTTGTGTCACATTTTGATCGGCGTCTAAGGTCATCGTGATGGTGACGAACCCACTGTCAGTACCCAATGCTTCTTCTGGAGCAGAGATTCTCAGAGTAGGGCTCCACGTATTGCCTACTCCAATCTGGACTCCTGATGAAGCACTGGGGTCCAAATCGACTAAGCTCCAATTCGTTGGCAATCCAGATGTATCGATTGTCATGCTCCATGTTCCTGCAAGTCGCCCGGTAGAGGTGATGAGTGGCGTGACATCCTGCTGTCCACCAGGCAACACGCGTACGGGGTCCGATGGAACTCCAATACTGACGTTGTAAGGTGCGATAATGTTCAGAACAGTACTTGTCAAGTCATTGTCTGTACGCGTCTGAGTCACATTCTGATGTTCATCCAGATGGAGAACAAAGGTGTGTTCGCCCAATCCACCATCCCACCCAAATGAGAATGAGGCAAAATTTCCATCCCCTGTTGGTGCGACCGGTTGAAGAATCCCTTCTCGATGCGTGAACATTAGTTCTCCATCGACGTACATTCTAGCGAACGTATCTGTATCGGTCGAATCGGTACCTGCATTCTCAAAGTAGGCCGTGACGGTGACATTTTCCCCTGGGTCGGGGGTACTCGGGTTGAAGGTAATTGCCAATCCATCCTCAAAGGGGCGGATGTCTGCACCTGCCTGAGAAATGAGCATGTCTCCGACCAATAAATCGAGTGCACCATCATTGTCGAAATCCGCCAATGAATGGCTGGCCCAAGTTCGATGGGGCAACTCAATTCCTGAAACCCACTCGGGATTAATTGAGGAGCGTGAACCGGTTTCACCATCGTGGGCATACAAGGTTCGGCCAAAGGTCACGATGATCTCGTCCATCCCGGTACCATCGATGTCCATGGCGGTTGGGGCCGAGACCGCAATCTCGTCATTTGGGTTTCCAGATGTTCCTTCAATGATTTGATTCCAATCGAGGAACGTGTTTTGGTTCCCTTCATTGTAATCGTGACAACCAACCATCCCGTGCCATGAGAATCCATCACGATACCAAGTATTCCAACAAATCCGGTCGGTGATTCCATTGTCGTNAGTATCCAACAATACAGGGGGTGCATCCGCATACCCATTCGATGATGTAAAGGAGAAAATCTCAGATGCATCAATGACATCTAAGCCGACAAATTCAGCACCATCGCTTGTTCCTGCACCATCCATGTCAGAAGGAATGGTCACGACCATTTCTGGAGCCGGATCGGAATCAAGCTGTGTGATGATGGGACCAGGTAATCGTACATGCGGTGATGCCGTATCTCCGTCGAGGTTGTTCAGTGTGTCATCGTATTGCACCTGCCCGTTAGCAGCATTAAGTCGCCAAATCCACATGTTGCCATTGTTTTCATCAATGGTCGTCAACAAAATTGCGGATGACACTGCGTCAATTTGTACCCAGGCGGGATCCGAAGGGTGAGTGCCTTTGTCCATGGTCACCTCCCAAATGGGACTTGGTGTCCCTGATGTTGGGAGTGGAAGGGCAACCACATTTGGTTCATCATTGATATCATCCATCATGGCAAGGACCAACTCTGGACTACCGTCAAGGAACAAATCTGCAAGCAAGGGCTGTGCTACAGGCCGATGGCATGTTTGGCAGGTTCGATCTGCGGCCATTTCGAAGGTATCGTGACTCCATCTCCACAGGCGCTCGGATTCGTGACTGCCGCCGGGTTTCCACCCTGTCACATCGCATTCAATAATCGGCGACCACAATTCGACGGTCGCTTGCCCATTGGCATCGTAAACAACGATGATTTCAAGCGTCCCATCTCCTTCAACATCAAAGATGATTGGTGTGGATTTAACTTCCAAATCAATGGCGCCGATATCGACCTGCCACATCGTTTGGCTGGTATCTCCATCCACAATTCGCATGATGGCATGCGGGTTTCCACCAATCGTTTGTTGATGGACAAACACGGGTGAGAGACTATCTCTCGCACATGAATCTAGAATGAGGCCCCCCGTGTCTATGTTTGCCGAAAAGTTTCCGACGGGAACGCCGAGGGTTTCAACTCCAATGTCTTCATTGGGATAATGAATCCAATTGACAACGGGGTCGGTGATACTGAGCAACTCACCTTGCTGGGGGTCCGCGGGGTCGTGCGCAGGAGTTACAGCTTCATGTCCGGGAGTTCGGCCAAACTGTGGCCAGTGGATGCCATCATCGATCCAAATCTCGCCATCCCGCCCTGTCGATGGCTGTGTGAGGTGATCATCAACCAATGCAAAGGGGGACAAGCTCTGAGCGATGAGGATTACAACCAACCCCAGCATTGGGATTTGATTGCGTAGGAATCCAGCCCCTCCGCTCGCCATTGGTATTCATGGTCGCAGAACACCTCTTGAACGTTCGTACGCTAGGGGCATTCATGGGTTACATAGTAACCCAGAACAGGATTTTCCGGATTTGTGATTTTGCGAAGCGTTCATAGAGGGGTCTTCGGTCGCCGAATCGTCTTGGACGACCTCTTCTCTGGAGGCGGAAGCCGGTGAGGGACGGGAGGCTTGCGGGTCTTCCGTCTTGGCAACCTCCTTCGAAAAGAGCGAATTCGAGAGGAGGCAACAGAAATGTACAGTCTAGAAATGATTGAAGATACCATTCGAATTCCAGCTGAGTACATCGAAAAGGGCAAGTCTCTTTCAGAGCACGTTGATCGTTTGGCTCACGATGCGTTTGAAGGAAAATTCGACGAAGACGGAAATTACATCCTACTGACTCTCGATCATGAGTTGCAAGGTCGAGGTCGCATCATCCATGGTGACGGTGCGATTTATCAAAAAGTGCGCTTTAAGGCACTGCTTTTCATGATGGATGGCAATGAAATCGTTGATGGTGCTGTGAGTGAAGTTCACGAGTTTGGCGCATTCGTTCGCATTGGACCCATGGAAGCCCTCCTTCANAAGAGCCAAATTTTGGATGAACAAATCGACATCAACGTTGGTTTGCGACGAATTGAAGGCCGTCAGTCCGGCAAGTATCTGGCTGAAGGAACCGCGGTTCGGGCACGCATTGTGTCTCTGTCTCTAAATCCACACGATCCCCGCTCCAGCAAAATCGGTTTGACCTGCAAACAAACTGCTCTTGGAGCACACGATTGGCTCAATGAGGAGGACTGAATTGAATGCCTATCAAACAACTTGCATGCACTGAGTGTCACATGATTATCGACGTCCAAGAGGGCAACCCCGGATGGTGGCTCAAGTCAAACAATGATCTCAAGGCTAAGAACAAGAAAGCACTCGCTATTTTGGCATTCACAACCGCAAACGGTCGCGCACCTGAAGAAGCAGAACGCAAGGCTTGGGAGAAGGAAAACAAGGATGATATCGAGAAGGTCAAAGTGGCCGCTCCTCGATGCCCGCGCTGCCCCGATGCTAATCTGAGTGCGGATTGGCAGGGGTTGACGATTTTGCTTGACCCTAGTCGCAGTCAAGTGGCACAAAAACTGGGCATTGAAGCCCCAGGGAACTACGCTCTAAAGGTAAGACACCAATAAACAGGAAGGGAAGCAAATGGAAGTAATCGATCGAAAAGAAAATTCTGTTCTAAATCGCGTTGAAATTTCGTGGCAGTGGCGACATGTTGGGGCACCAACTCCAACTCGAAATGAGATAGTTGCGGCAGTCATCAAACTCGAACCTGGTGCAACGAAAGATCGTGTTTTGGTCAAATCCGTAAACACACGCTTTGGTCAACCATTGACCACGGGTGCTGCGTTCATTTACGCAAACCGCGAAGATTTGGAGAAGGAGCCCAAGTACATCCTAGAGCGACATGCACAACTGTCTGAAAGCACCGATACTGTTGCCGAAGAAGATGCCCCCGCAGAACCTCCTGCTGAAGCGGATGACGCTGAGGCTGCAGAGATTGCTGGAGGTGAGGAGTGATGGGAGACAGTCCAAGTGCTACGGCCAAGTGGTCAAAGTATAGTGTTGAGGATGGTAAACTGACGCGTAAGCAAGAATTCTGTCCCCAATGTGGACCGGGTGTGTTCTTGGCTGTTCACGGTGATCGGAAGCACTGTGGCCGCTGTGGCTACTCTGTAAAGAACGAGTGATTACTCGAACTCAACCGTTCTTCCCACGGGGACACTCAACTCATTGAGCCATCGTTTGATGACTCTACGTTGCCAACCTTTGAACGATTTTCGATCTAGGTGTGCCATGACTTGTCCATCTGGAAACGCTGCCCGTGTACTTTCGACACAGACACGGATGGAATGCTGCCAAGCCCCCGTGGGATACATCCCTTCATCTGGATCCCAAGACTCGTCCTCAGGCTTGTTCATTTCAAGTGCGTAATTGGCCAATTGATGTCCTGCCCAACAGTTTGTCTTTCGCAAGACATCTGTGTGTCGCGGCGCGTAATGACCACCACCGATTCCAATCATCACCTTGGCATTTTTCCGCTCATCGAGGGAGAGTGCGTCCCAATTACCCTCACCTTCGCCACCATCCAACCCCAATCCTTTCTCCATCACGTCGGCCCACGCGTCGGCAGCATCAGTCCGATTCCAGTGACTTTCTGAGGAACCGATTTCGATGAACATGGTCGGGACTCCTAGACACGGGCCATGATGGGTGGTTTCAATCGTCAATTCAAACTCGGGTATCAATTGGTGCCGCTCGGCGGCTTCACACATTAGTCTGTACCAGGACGCGAACCTTGGGTTAGGTAGCACCACTTCGCCTTTGACTCCTCCAAACTCTGCAATTTCGCCGAGTGGAGTTTCTCCTGGGACGCCAATCACATGGAGTGTAAGACTTGGTCGTCCACTCGCAGCGTAATGCCGAGACAGAAAAATAACCTCTTCAACGACTTGATTTGAACCCTGTGAAAAACGCAGATCCAAGTTGTCTTCCATCAGAACCCGTTCACCAAACCACCACAGGCAGACATCTGCCCGCTCGTGCTGCCAAACATCTCCACCTTCGATGGGGTTGCAAGGCGTCCAACCTCCTCGCGCAAGCAAGGCATCTCCTTGGATTACTGATGCAATATCCGGGGCGGAAACGATGAGTAGCGTCACCATCGTTGAGGCCAGAGGGTCATTTGTATTCAGCATTCTCTGCCCATTCATTCTTGAATCATGGCCTCTACCAAACAACGATGTCACTGCCGGACACGCCGACCCCGCCTCGGCATCTGTTGATTGACCGTGATTACGTTGTCCTCATCGATACTGAAGGGGGCGTGTGTCGACTCCACCCAGAGCGCTTCAATGCCATTGATCCTATTCGCCATCCATTTCCTGGTAGCATCACCAATTCGGCGATTGTAGGTGAGCATTTTTTGGTGGCGACATGGGTTGAACGAGATTTGTCTCTCGCCCGATTNGCCATGCTAGATTTACGCGAACCCATTGAATCTGGAATCGAAATGTCAGACTTAAGAGTCGCAGTTGATGCTGGAAAATCCAATCACCATCATGTGGCTGGTGCGGTCTGGTCCCACATTCTTGATGCTGAGCCATTGGCCATTTGCGAGCATGATGGAGACATTGTTTTCTGTACCCATCATCGAGGTCTCTATCGCATTGGAATCAATTCACATGAGGTCTGGAGGCGTAAACCTCTGGGTTGGGATTGGTTGGCGGATTTACCAGATGGTGATGTGCTTGTCAAATTGATTTCAGTGGGCGATTCAATTTGGGCATTTTCTCTCGGTGGTGGATGGGCCGAACTCGAAGGCTCGACAGGACAGGTTACTCGGAAAGGCATTCATCAATTCAAGTCGAGTACCCATGACGTTTGGTATGGCGAGGATGGAAATTGGTTGTTCAGTTTGAGTGAAAATCGAATGGCATGGTGGAATTCAGAAGCTGAAAACATCTCTATGGTCAATATCAGTGGCCCGATTCAAGATGCCTGCATGGCTGAAGAAACTTGGTTCATCACAGGATGGCGACAGGATTTGCAATGGCCCGTCTCTCAGTTCCACTCTGAACCTGATGTTGGTGTTCGTGCCGAAATTGGCAACAAGATCGTCAATCGAAACGAAGACGGATTTTGGGTATTGGACAATCGTGGCCAATGGTCGGACTTCGTGATTCGGGGGAATTCCTCCTAGCAATTGTCAAGGTGCGTCCTCAGTGTTGAGAGGTGCCGGAGGGGTACAGATGGGTGTGTTGGGCAGGTTCATGGTCACCCTTACCAAATGCATGCCACGATTCATGGTCGCGGCGGTGGCACGGCGATACGTCGCAGGCAAAGACCTCGCAAACGCCATCTCGGTGATGCAGAAGTTGAGTTCCGAAGGTGCTTGTTTCACTGTTGATGTACTCGGTGAAGAAATCTCCACCTTAGATGAAGCAAAATTTTTCATCGATGAATATGACCGAGTTTTGGATGCGATTGTCGAGCACAAATTGGATGCGAATCTGAGTATCAAGCCAACTGCATTTGGCTTGTTGATTGATGAAAAAATTGCTTATCAAAACATCGAGAGNCTCTTGAAAAATGCCGCAGAACACGACGTTTTTGTTCGTCTTGATATGGAAGACCATCGTGTAACTCAATCGACCATTGACATCGTCTTGGCTATGCATCAAAAAGGCCTCACGAATGTGGGAACTGTGCTTCAATCTCGATTGCTTCGAACCCATGAAGACATTGAGTCAATTTGCAATGTACTCGGTGGTGCCGCGGACTTCAGAATTTGCAAAGGCGTCTATTTGGAACCTGAAGAGATCGCATTAACCGGATATCAGGAAATTGTGGATGCACTCAAATCCCACATTTCGCAGATGCTCGATGGCGGTGCATATGTTGGAATCGCATCCCATGATCTNCCNGTTATCGAACATACCCTCGATGCACTCAAGCAGAGGGAAATGGGNCCATCGATTGCAGATCCTCGCAAAAATGCCGGGGCNGTTCGAACCGGAAAGGGCCCCGGGTATGAATTTCAGATGCTACTNGGTGTTCGTGGAAATGTGCGTCGAAAGTTGGCNCAAGAAGGGCATCGAACTCGGATATACATTCCATACGGCAATCGCTGGTATGAGTACAGTATGCGTCGGTTAGATGAAAATCCCGATGTCGCAATGCACATTGTCAAGTCAATGTTTTTGCCTTGGACAAATCGCCGTTAATCGAGATTTGCCAAGCATTGGGCGATGGCTCCCATGGCTACGGCTGTTTCCAAACTAGCGCCGATTCCAGTGAGCTCAAATTGATTGTCACAATTGTCCAAAATTTTCGCAGGCAGTCCATTTCTTCCCAATCCGATCATCACGCACAAACTTCCCTCAAACGAATTCAATTCGACAGAGCCCCCNCGTGGCTGGTGCGTTGTGACGATTGGGTGTCCAAGTGAGCCACCTAGAGCGGCCTCAGAAGTGGCAAGTATCACCCGTTCNGCCTCAAGTAACTCGGACAGATGGTTTACGCCAGCCGTACCTGAATCCTTGATTGCCCGGACACACAGTCCTTCCAAGTCCTTGGTAGGCCAATCAATCAGGGCGATATCCAAACCGAAACCCCATGCGATTCCAGACGCACGGGCCAATGCCCGGAGATGTGGAGTTCCAATGTTGCCTTCATAGGTACCGACCAAAGCCAACGTGTGCCCTTTTCGAGGAGAATCGTTGTTCACAACTTTGGTTGAAATCACGACGGGTGTTCGCACTGGCTTGATCTCTGCGGCTCGGTCCAACATTCCCAACTTTTCGAATCCCTTTGCAATGTTTTTTGCAATGCTTCCCTGTGAATGCCCTTCTATACCAAGCAAATCTGAAGCCGCTTTTTCCAACATCGATTCTGCAAGATTTGCATCTCCTGCCTTGTCGGCTCGTCCTGCCAATGTCACGGCAAAACGGATGGCTCGTTCATCCACGCCTTGCAATGCATCTGCCAGCAACATGACATCGCCAATAACACGTGCGTTGCTACAGAGGGTTCGGACGGTTTCAAATTCAGCCTCGCCCAGTAGTGGNAGAGCGATTTCCAATGCACTGGGCTGAATGGAGAATTTTTCTTGGCCACTGATTCGATGCAAGCTGTCTAACATGCGGACGGCCAAATCGGGAGATGCTTCGGTCATCAATGGCATGATTTGTGCGATCATGTCATGGTTTCTTGATTGAACCATGGCTTTGATTACAGGTCGGGCTGCCTTCGCTTCGAGGCCATGATTTTCGATGGCCAATAACATTAGTTCTGGTAGATGACGTTCTGGAACTCGACTGGAAATGGATTTCAATGCATCAACCCGGTCTTTTCCAGTTGGCAATCCACCGGTTAAGGAAATTAAATGCTCAATGATTGTGCTCCGGGCACTGCCTTTGGGCCATTTCGAAGCGGATTTCGCAACGATTCCAATGCTTTCCGCCAATCGCCAACTTCGTTCTTCTTCGAGCATTGAGTCAACGATAATTGGAATCCAATCGTTTCTGTCCTCATCGATCATTTCGGAAGAGCCACACAATCCACAGAGCGCTTCTGCTCGGTAGATACCATCTCTCAATTCTTGCGCGGCATCCAGCAACTCTCTCGAAAGTCCATTCTCTTTTGCACTCCGCAATATGCGCCGGCAGGCACTCGGATCGTGACGCTCAGTCATTTCTTCCACCACGCCATTTCTGTTGGTGCTCTTCTCGACCGGGGAAGTTTTGACCCTTCCAATTTCCACGTTCAATGATTCGCTTTTCTGCGATTTCCTCTGGCGATGGTGGCCTGTGCAAGAAGATGCGCCGGATATTCTTAGCAATCATTTTTCCCGACAGGGTTCGACCTGTTCCGGAATGGAGTGCTCTGATCCTCCAGGTCTGACCACGATGCTTGACGATGGTGCCGCATGAGAATACTTTTTCAGGCTCAACTTCGATCGTATCGGAGAATGATATGTCGCCATCACTGAANGTACGCTTGATACGTGCCAAATCAATGCGACTGGCCCATACACGCTTGACATCTCGNGCANCAGCAGTCCTTCGTTTCTCATCGCTTCCGACNTCAAGTTNGGTGATNATCCAAANNCCGTCGAGNGCCTCAAACTCATCGTTCAGTGCGAAGGTTTCGTCGTCATCNACNTCCATTTCAAATGGCATNGANTCTGGGCCATCTGAAAGTGTGAATCGCACCGTGACAGGTTTCGCATCTCGGAAAATGACCTTGTGGACGTGACCACANCCCNCACAGCGNAGCAAATAGTCGACACCNTGGCCATTTTTCAGCAANTTTTCTTTCAGGATTTCATGCCCTTGACGAGTGTTGCATCCTGGACATCGTGTGACGTTGTCCAATTCCTCGTCGACAGCGTCCATGCTTCCCCTCAGTTCAATCGGTCAACAGGGGGTATTTCAGACATCCCGTCGCGACTAGATTTGAAAACCGATTGCGCGCCCGCGAAAGTGTGGGACTAAGTATCGAAGATGCGCTCGCTGCATTGTTGGCTAAAAATCCGGACATGCCTAGGGATGAGCCGGAGGTTGCCGCATCGATTGGGGCTCAACTGGAACATATGGAATTGACATCCATGCCCACGGGGTTGCGACGTAGAATTCGTGACGTCATTTCTCGTGTTCAACCTAAACGCGTTTGTGAAGTGGGTTCGGGNATCGGTCACCTCAGTGCATGGTTGTTTGATTATTGGTCTCAAGATTCGCAACCTGAGCACTTCGATATGATCGAAGCAGGAGGNAAATTCGGTGTCATATTGACTCGTTTGTTGCGCCGATATGATGCTGAAGAATGGGCTCATGTGCGCGTTGGTGAATTCGAAACACTGTGTGCGGAAATGGACAGTTGGAAAGCCGCGAATGCGACTTTAGGCGAAGCAGCAGCATCGACAGCCCCTCCCTTGCGTGCTCCATATGAAATCGTCATCGTCGATGTTGGCGATGTAGGCAAGGTCGATGCTATCCGAAATGCATTTGATCTCTTGGTTCCGGGTGGCCTCATACTCACTGCAGAACCCGAGGTTCCGGTGGATGATGTTGGAGACATTCCTGATTCGGGCCCTGTGACTCCTGAACAAGCCCGTGTCGTGGCNTTCAATCAGTGGGTNCAGTTCATCAATGAAATTGGGTCGACACACCCGGTTGGATTTGTCCCCTTNTTNGGNGGNACNNTNGTNGGNATNATNCAGTCCTNAGTNGCTGGCCAAGGCNATTAGNGNATCNACNTGCAATCTACCATATCCATAGTAATCATCGTGTCCACTTTGTCCGTCTTGAGGTACGACACTTTCTCGAATCCATTGCTTGACATCTTCGACGGTCTGTCTTTCGCCTCCAGAGGACCCATTGTGTGCCAAATCCGGTCGGTGTTCAAGCATNTGGGCTAGGGCNCCGGTNACCCAAACGGTTGCACCACTGGTGCCTGAGCCCCAAGCATACAGTGAGTTGGTGTCACCGATTTGGGCGTTGAGCATCGGAATACGCTCACCAGGTGCAACCAATTCCGGTTTCTTGTCAGGGTCGCTTCTTGGCCAAGTGAAACTCATCAAGTCTCCATTATTGTCCCCTTGTGATGAATTTCGCCACATTGTGCCATCTGTATCAATGGCCCCGACACAAATGACGTCCTCCACACTTCCAGGGCTTGATACATCACCATCGTCATTATCGCCGCCATCATTGCCCGCAGCTGCAACAACATAGATGCCCTGATTGATTGCACGATTTACGGCNTCTTCCAGTTCATCCGTACTCAAGAAAATCAGGTTGATTCCCTGCTGCCCTCCCAAGCTTAGTGAAATAANATCNACTCCATTATCGGTGCACCAATCGACTGCAGAAGCGATGACTGAATCAGTTCCACTTCCACTACTTGTGATGGCCTTTGCNATATACAAGTTGACANCAGGTGCAATNCCGGGTAGCAAATTCTTGGCCACNAAAATNCCAGCCATGGCCGTCCCATGCCCTTCATCATCGTAAGGTTCAGCACGGCTTTGGACAAAATCATTCCATCCTGCGAGTTCGATATGTTTCAGATCCGGGTGAGTCATGTCGATGCCCGTGTCAACAATGCATACATCCACTCCAGCTCCACTGGTGGTGACATTGTCGAAACCTGAAAGTTGCTTGAATTCTTCATGTCGTTCAGAGAGTTCAGGGTCGTATGTCATCAGAACCCCTTGGGAAAGAAAATTCANTGCANACAACACCAAGAGNAGAGAAACTGAGAACAATGCAAAGGAAACCAGTCCTGANATGATTTTTCCNCGCTNGAAGCGCCTGAANCCGGTNNGNGCTNNCGTCGGTNCAGCAGGCATGACAAANTCTGCAACAAAATCGTCGACCATCAGATTCCACCACTCAATCCTTCAACAATTTCAGAGAAAGTATCNACAAAGCACTTGGCTTCTTCTTCNGTATTGTATGCGTATGCAGAAGCGCGTAAACTTCCTTGCATATTCCCTCGAGGTTCAAACCACTGGTTGACGCAATGCAGACCTGACCGAACAAAAACGCCCCCGACTTCGTCCATCAAAATACCAACATTTTGGATGTCCAAATCCTTCAGCAAAATCGAGCATATGCCACCCCTTTTGTTTGCCGCCTCGGGTCCAATGATTTCGACTCCAGGCAAATCTTTGATTCCATTTGTGATGATGTCATTGACTCGAATTTCTTGGGCCGCAAAATCATGCATATTGTATTGGGATAGCAAATCCAGTGCAGCTTCTGTTCCACAGATCCCAGCATAGTGGCCCAAACCCCCTTCCAATCGATCGGGAATCGTCCGCAGAGAATATTCAGATGCACTGGCAGAACTCACCGTCCCTCCTCCCGAACAAATCGGTTCAAGTGTGGACAATATCTCCTCTTTTCCCCAAAGTGCGCCGACTCCAGTTGGGCCCAACATTTTGTGGATGCTAAATGAAAATAAATCGCAGCCAAGCGCTCCTACATCAATCGGCATGTGAGGCGCAGATTGGGCTCCATCTACATGGATGATGGCATCATGGTCATGAGCAATTTTCGATGCCTCAGCAATCGGGATTTCAACTCCATCCAAATTGCCAACATGAACCAAGGAAACCANTCGAAGGTGTTCGCCAGCATCGGCACAGGCGGCTTCAAATGCTTCCAAGTCGAAGCTGTTGTCCGCAAGACTGGGAACGGTTCGTAATTCAACACCTTTGTCTTTCAATTGCAACCAGGGGACCAAATTCGAATTGTGTTCTCGATCACTTGTGAGTACAATGTCTCCCGGTTTCCATTGCATCCCCGCAGCAACTTGGTTGATTGAATGAGTTGCATTGGGTGTAAAGACCACTTCTCGCGCTTGCTTCACCCCGATGTAATCTGCCAACTTCCGACGACACCTGGAAACGGTTTGNGATACGGACATGCCCCATCGGTGTACAGATCGACCTGCACAGGATGGGTTGAGGGCATAGTATTCTTGAACGGCCTCGATCACTTGTTCTGGCCTCAAAGTCATGCAAGCATTGTCAAGATAGACGGGGGTATCATCACCTTGCAGCGTAGGGAAATGNGAACGAAATCCACGGACATCCATTGAATCACCACGCTTCATCATCGGTGAAATGGCTGGAAGCCGGTGCACTGGAATTGCATTCTTCACAAATAATCCGTGAAGAAATACGAGTGCCACATACACTGCATTTTTCTCCGGGNGTACCATTCCCGTCACAACCNACAATCCCACAAGCGGCATTGATTTCGCCATTTGCACGCATCTCGACGGGTGTCGCTGCCCCACAATCGGGGCACTTTCCTGAGCGTGCAGGCGAAGGTGAATTAGATTCGGATTTACTGATTCTTGGACCACCAACTTGTCTCGCTCTTTGCGATTCAATGGTCAACTCGGAAGTCCCCAACATGATTTGAGGATACCAAAGAATGTGCATCATCAGCCACACAATCAAAATCCCTGAAAGCAAATGCAGGGCCTTCAGCAAACCCCAACCGGTGACCTCACCTGGCTGTCGAACAGCCACATAATGGGCGCCCGCCCATGCATGGATGACAATGGCAAAACAGTAAATCAACAGTGCCGAACTCCATGCAATGAGTGAATGGTCTCGCATGGCCAAATCAACCTGTCTTGGGTCGGGGTGCCAATGTCTCTCTTCCACGTGTAAATCTCGAGTATCTGTGACGGCACGTTTCAGGATAAAACCGATGAAGGTGATGACGATCAATCCAACGATGACGATTGCCATCGCATCCCCTTTGCCNCCAAAGGGGAAATTGGCNTCCATGCCATGAGCCCAAAATTGGGAGACTTCNGCTGCAAATAATGCAAGNTAGAGGCTGATTGATTGTGACCGCATCAGCGGAAAAATNGCCCANAGTCTGACCAGAAATATCGCCCACATGCCGAGAGTTGCTAGTGTCAATGCCGCGGCAGCGTTTGAAATATTTCGAATGCCTGAATCAGCATTCCAAAACTCGCCACCCACTGAATAGAAATCTCCACCTGAAGACAATTGATTGATGCCCAAATCCCANCCGGATAGGACGACTGCAANAACNCCAATTCCCATGGTAATCCAGTAACTNCGATCCCAAGTGCTTCGAATTTTGTAAANGTGNAACATCAATTCNATTTTGATGTGATGNAGTGGTTCAAGACGAGGGTATTCGATNGACAAATTTTGNTGGATTTTCAAGTCGGTCAGACGNGTTCCTTCATGGAAAACCAAACCCTCGTCGGCCTCCGCTTCCGCGGGCACCTCCTCTGTCATCGTACCACCCTGCGACCTTATCGCATTAAGAAATGCCCCAATCGGTGTAGGCTGTACGCCGAATTCAGAAAATGTAGGCAATCACAGTGGCGCCGAGACGGAGATTTGAACTCCGGNNGGNGAACCCACGTGATTTCCAGTCACGCGCNATACCAGGCTATGCGANCTCGGCAGTGATTCGGCGTGCGGCCTTTCGGATATGAGCNTGATGGCGAAANCANACGCTTTTTTCCACTCAATATGTTCTGCGCAGTCGTTAAATTATCATCGCTGGTCGCCGCCTTTACGCCACTGTGGCTTAGAGGTATAGCGACGCCTTGGTAAGGCGTAGGTCGCGAGTTCAATTCTCGCCAGTGGCTCTTTTTTACAGACCCGTAGGGTCTGACGGCAGCCCGAAGGTCTTTCTAACGTCCAAGTGTCGCAGACTCCGTAGGAGTCTAGCAAATGTCGAGCAATCGAAAAGTGGTTCTGAGCGTTTTTTTGACATTGATGATGGCAACTTTACCATGGGCTGCAGCCGATTTGAGTAACTGGGTCGGCCCACCTCAAATTGCCTCAAGTGGGCAAGATGTTGAAGTGGATGGCTGGAATGTTCCCAGCAATGCCACCATCCTAGACGGTTGGCTTTCGGCTGAAGATCAGATGGTTGGTGTTGGCAACGGTTCCGAGTGGCGAACGGACACCACACGAAATTTCTCAGTTGGCCAGTACATTGATTCCACGATGGATCACTTTGATGGACGCTTGTCGATTGAACCCGATGATGCTGTGAGTGAAATCGATTCATTTGTTGGCGTGGCCACATTGCAGTTTGAGCACACCACCATCCAGGAATCCGGTAACACCTCCATTTGGGAACCCGGGATTCCAAGTTTGGTCAATGGGACGCAAATCGGGAGTACAATGCAAATGCCGTATGGGGATCAGCCCGCCAACGCTCATGGTGGAACATTGGTTGCTGCTACTCTGATGAATCGCAGTGTACCTGCAGGTATCGATGCAAGTTTCGAAGCAGGCATTCCAATTCCTTCCCCAGTCAACCACTTCAATTTGTCATTCTGGCATTGGCAACACACCGATGCCAATGATGGAATGTGGTTGGAATACAAACTTGACAATGGCCCTTGGACTTGGGTGGCACCTACCGGTGGTTACAACTCAAACATCACACTGAATTCTTCGGCAACACCTGCAGGCACACCGAATAGCAGCTCGACATTCCCCGTTTGGACCAGCGTCAATGCAACAGGATGGGTTCAAGAATTGGTAAATCTTGACAACTTGCCGAATATCAATACCTCTGTAAATATCAATTTCCGATGGAGGATTGTAACTGATGCCAATAGCTCTGCGAGTCCAGGCTGGTTCGTCGATGATCTTGAACTCACCAATGTCGGCGGCTCTACAGGGTACTGGCATCATGGATGTTACACCGTCACAGCCACCTCTTGTGGATACAGCAACAATGCGCAGGGGCTACTCACGGGCACAGTCGATTTGACAAATGCAGGTTCCGGGTCTGAAATCCAGGTCCGGTTGGAATGGGATCTTGAAGGCTCAGGCTGGGACAATTTCTGTATCGAACTTTCTTCGAATGGTAATACATGGACGGATATCTCGTCCTCGACCACATCGACCACATCTTCTTGCCGCAGTCGTTCCGGCGCCATCCCTGGTACCGGATACACATTACCGAATGGTACCACATATGGTGACGAGTCGAATGGTTTTGTGACACTGGAGTTGGCCATTCCTTCAACTTTCCAGAACAGCGGATCGACTCAGTTGCGAATCCGTGTTGATACCGATGGTTCTGTAACCTATGGAGGCAGTCAAGATTCGCAAGAAGGTTTGACAGTTGATCGAATCACAGTCGTAGGATCAAATGGGGCGATTCTTGATGACGANCCTCTATCCAACTCNACTACGATGACCGCGAGTGGGCTAAACGGCGCTACCCAAGATTGGAATTACATCTCAATCGGAGCAGGGGCATTTTCTGGAACATACGGTTTCGAGGATAGCACTGCAACGGCTCCAACGCCCATGGCCCCAGGGTGGCGTGCAACAGGAGACTGGGAATATGGTGCGTTGCAAACCACCACACTTGGNCCAATCAGTTTCCCATCGGGTCCCTTTGGGATGGGCACTCATCTTGATGGTGGNGCNAATGACGGTTCGATTGATCACCTATACTCGCCCCCTTACACCATTCCAGCAGGTGCAAGTGCTCGCTTGACATTTGATCACTGGATGTGTGCATACGATGGTTATGCAGGTGGGGCTGTATTCATTTCGACCGATAACAGTACTTGGACTCACTTTGATCCAGGCAACAATTGGTATGACAAATCTGGGTACACATGGGGTTCAGGAACACTGTCGAGTGTGGGTATTTTCGATGGTTCAAACATTCAATCCACTAGTTACCCCTATTGTCAAGGTCCCAGGAACCTTTGGGAAACCAAAGTCGCTGACTTGACATCTTATTCGGGTCAAACCGTTTGGTTCAGGTTCACTTACGAGCCCTACTCTTCTTCATTCTATGAGCATGAAGGATGGTACATTGATGACGTTGGACTTGAAGTGGATTACTTCTACGAAGAGGGCAATTGGATTTCAGATGCCATCCAGGTCGATGACTTGGGGGCAGGATTCATCGATGTCGATGGCATGATTGCCGAGGATACTTGGGCGACTGCATCAATTCTGGACAGTTCTGGAAATATCATTGGTGGATTCCACAATCTCTCCTTCCCCGTATCTCTGCACAGTTTGAACAAAGATGCACACCAGAACATCTACGTTCAAGTCAACATGGGCACTGACAACCCGTTCTTGACACCAATTATTGAGGCCGTTCATGTGGGTTCAATTCGACTCTTGGATGCCCGTGGTACGGGCAACGGTTGGAGTCTCCCTTCGGGCTTGGATCTGTGGAATGGAAACCTGACCAACAATGGTTCTGCAGTTCAACAAATCAGCAGTGATTTCGTACACTCGAGTCGCCCCATCACCTCGGTTGACTTTACCGGATCCGGTTCTCAAGTGGCGGTCCGCGCCATTGATTCAGCGGGCAATGTCATTGGGAACACAGGTCTATCTGGAACGATCACTTTCTCTGAACCACAGCCTGGATTTGGAGTTCAGATTAACGTCAACCCTGGCGGTCATATCTCTACACTCTGGGCGGAGGGTGAATTCGGTCAACCCGCAGTCAATCCTGAAGCCGATGTGACCAGCGATGGAACCGTCGACTGGAGCTTCCCTAAGGGCAACGCGTTTGGAGTACATGGTTGGCAACAAATGCTCTACCAGACCAGATCGTCGACAATGACAACCACACACGTTCAGGACACTGCTTCCAGTGGTATTGCGACTGATTCATCAACCGGCTCTACAATTTCTGTACTTGTACCCGAAGATGCCACTGTTCGGACCACGACTCTTTCGCTCGATGTCACGTCTCCGACCGGTGCGGTCATTGATCTGACCATTGGTTCATCGGCCAGTCAAACGTTTGCACCGGGTTCGCACACGGTTTGTCTATCTCCAGCGATGATTGCTTACATGAACATGGTCCAACCGACTTACACCGATTCACAAACTGGTCGACAGTGGCGTGTGGTGGAATTTGATTTCGACACAACTGGATATGCGGTGTTAGATGTCAAAGCCATCACAGTTGGCTATTCCATACTAGAGAACGTCACTGGTCTGACCTCACAAATGGTCGATTTCCATCGCGTTGAAATCGCCACTGCAGGAGAGAGTGTTGACATTCCAATGACGTACAACGCCGACGCAGGCGCCGTGATCTTTGACGGCGGTATCCATCATGAATTGATGATTACCAATTATCCATTCACAGTGCCCAACACTCTGTATCCAGATGGCAACGTTGTCGAAATCTCAACACAACATCGACATCTATACGACAACGATGACATTGCGAAGATCACCTTGACTGGTGTCGCCAGTGATGGGAATATGATTGAGGTTGAAGTTGTCAGCCCCGCGACAAATCCAGTGTTCACTCAATCCTCAGGTTCGCTTGTCCTACCGATGGAATCTGATTGTAGCGTGAGTGAAAGTGCAGGCCTTCTTGAAGTCAAGTGGCGTTTCCTTGTCTCTTGGACTTGGGACGATGTGGCCCAA
>PBPV01000009.1 GCA_002724815.1 Methanobacteriota archaeon
CCGCTCGCAAAGAGTTCCCCGTCCTCTGCACCTTCAAGGGCACAAATTTTCTCCACACAAGCTTCTGAATTGACGCTTGACAGACGGGAATAAATCAGAGTGTGTTGCGCGCCAGCGGCCCAACCTGCGTATCGTTCGTCGCTCAGATAATAGGTCGAGGATTGGAAAATCGGGGTGTTGACTGCGCCCTCGATGTGTTTGGTTCCAGAGTGAACCGAGCGTGTGGCGAATCGTTTGTCTGAGTCATCATTGCCCATGCCACCTCTGGGACTTGGAGAGCATTTCAACAAAGCGCTGCGCGATTCTAGGAAGAAGCATGCGAAGGGGGCGCTTCAGTCGCCATCTTTTCCTTCCGATTTCGGATGTATTTGACAGACAAAAGTAAAGCCAAGATGGTGAAGATGAGGGCGAGAAGTGGTAAGAGAATGGCGAGAATTGTACAGAAGATACAGGCACCGGCCTCGGCTGTGGAGACCAGTGGGTTGGCGATACCACCTGTGGTCATCGTAGAGAGAGCACGAACGGAAACCGTGCCAATTTGGATGGTGCCTGAAACGCCACCTCCGACAATGATCGACAGGGCCCATTGCAAGACTGGATTCGCATCTCCAAGTGTCGAATAGACCATCGCAAAGCCCGCCAGCATCGCTGCAGGTGAGGCGATGCTGTCCATCAGATTGTCCAACCACGGGACGTAATAGGCGAGGATTTCCAGAACCATTGCAGAACCGAGGAGGATGAGGCCAAGGTCGGATGACATCCATTCACTTGCACCCTGCACAGAAATATCGATCGGCGTAAATTCGAATCGAATGGCGAGGCCGTACAGGAATGGTGGAAGAAAAACTCTGAACCCTGATGCTGCAGCCAAACCAAGACCAAGTGAAAGGGCCAGCACAAATTCCATTCCATTCATTGTGAATCCACCCAAGTCGAATACGAATCTGTTGACTCAGTTGTGTGCCAAACAATCTGAGGGGTGTCATACGGATGCTGTTGTTCGAGGGCGGCCAGAACCTGTTGACGCTTTGATAAGCTCACTTTCAATTGAAGATGCCATTCGGGGGACGAATGGGTTTCACCCTCCCAACGGTAAACTGAACGAATGGATGAGTGTTGTACACAGGCCGCTCCGGCGACCAACATTTGTTGTGAAAAAGCCCCAACTTCGGCCTCGATCCAAGAGCCTGGGAGGGTGGTTTGGATGATGCAAACTTGGCCAACCATGGTGTGCCGAGAGGTGAGTTGGACATGAAATCAGCGCCCCAACACTTGAGGACCTTATCGTTCACCATTGGGTTAGGTGAGAGATTGGATTGGGATGCCCCCGTTGATTCAGGTTCGGTTCCTAAAGATGGATCGAGTTTCGATGCGATTGTCGTTGGAGGTGGACCAGGGGGGTCCGCAGCGGCTTCTTTTTTGGCGATGAATGGTGCCAAAGTCTTGCTTCTAGAGAAGGCGATTTATCCTCGTGACAAGACCTGTGGAGATGCGGTGGGTGGTAAATCACTCAAGCATGTAGAGGAATTGGGAATCAAAGGTATTCTTGAGGAAACACCCCACTTTAGAGTGGACGGGATTGTCTTTGGTGCACCCAATGGCAAAGAAGTTCGAATTGCGCTCCCCGAGGAGGAAGTGGAGCAGCGAGAAGCTGGATACAGTCTGCCTCGTAGACAGTTCGATACGATTCTATTTCGGAATGCAAATGATAGGGTGCTTGAGGCCGGTGGTGCAGTCATCCAGGGCTTCAGTGTCAAGCATGTACACATTGAGAATGATTGCGTAACCGGTGTTTCCGGTACTCATGACAAGAAAGAATTCCATTTCACTGCCCCGTTGACGATCGGAGCGGGTGGGTATACCTGTCCAGTTGCCAAAGCGGTGACTGGCCACCACGATGAGCCGATGGTCGACAAGGACCACTACTGCGGTGCTTACCGAGAATATTGGACTGGGGTCGAGGGTTGTGAGGATTGGAAAGGTGCCATTGAGATTCATTTCATCGATGGTGTGATTCCGGGTTATTTCTGGATCTTCCCCGTTGGAAACGGTGTCGTCAATGTGGGCGTCGGTATGGTACTAACAGAGATGGACAAACAGAAAACCAAGTTGAGGGCTTTGCAAGAATGGGTGATCAATGAGGACCCGAAATTCAGCAAGAGGTTCGCCAATGCCAAGATGGTTGAAAAATCAGGTAAAGGCTTCCAGTTGCCCTTTGGAAGCCCAAGAAAAAAGGTGCCTTCATTCCAACCGCGTAGGAGTGCGATGGCGGGTGCAATTTGTGTTGGAGATGCCGCTTCTTTGGTCGACCCATTCACAGGGGAAGGAATTGGTAATGCGCTGTTATCAGCGAAATTAGCGGTCGATTTGGTTTACGAAAAGTACAGTGAAGGATTCACATCAGAAGGTGCAGAAGAATATCAACACAAGTTGTGGGGGGAACTCTCTGCGGAATTAACAAACTCATACAAACTACAGCGTTTAGTCAAGAGAAAGTGGTTGATGAACTTCTTCATTGGAAAGGCTGTCAAGAAAGAGGAGTTGCAAAGAGCCCTGACAGACATGATCGCTTCAAAGGAAGCGCAGGGCCAGTTCCATTCAAAGTGGTGGATGGTCAAGACATTGTTATTCTGAGGGATCGCCGTGGATGCAAGTCTAAGTGAAATTGATGCCGTGTTTTTGGATCTTGATGGGACAATTTACCTTGGAGGTGAATTGATCCCGGGGGCCATTGAGTTTCTGGATCGCTGTGATCAGCAGGGTGTTCGTCGCTTTTTCCTCTCAAACAATAGCAGCCGGTCCGTGGCACAGTATCTTGAGAAATTGGCCGGAATGGGGATTCCTGCCACTGAAGAAGATGTATTGCTGTCCACACATGATTTGCTCTCTTGGTTGTCCACAGAAGGAGTGGTGGAAACATGGTTGGTTGGTACTGAAGGGATGCGTGAAATGATGGAAATGAATGGGTTCCGTACGNGCTCAACTGAGCCNGAATATGTTGTTCTCGGATATGATACAGAAATTTCCTATGAAAAAATCGCAACCGCCTCGATTCACCTCCACAGGGGTGTGCCGATGGTTGCGAGTCACCCTGACATGGTGTGCCCTTCTCCCGATGGGGGGTTGCCCGANACTGGGGCGTACATGGCCATGTTTGAGGCGACCACTGGTGTAAGGCCTGTGCACATTTGTGGAAAGCCACAGCCCGGAATGATCCTTCACAAAATTGAGGCATTGGGGCTCGAGGCTGAAAGATGTGCTATGGTTGGAGATCGACTTTACACGGATATGGCCATGGCGACTCGTGCAGGAACCAAGGGTATTCTCGTTCTGTCTGGTGAAGCGACAATGGAAGATGTTGAGGCATTGGATGAGGGAGTTGAGCAGCAACCCAGTTTGATTGTGGCCTCTGTCGACGAATTATTGCGGTAACGGCGAAAAAAATGGGGTCGCCAAATCGGCACCTCTTTGCCATCAACAAGGGTGTTCTTCAAGTGCCCATTTGCAAACTCGCGGCTCGTGAGTGCAAATCCGCCGCTTTCAGGCGCACCCTCCTGTGATGTGAGTGCGCTACCTCTAGTGGAGGATTGGCCGCAATTGCCAACTCATCAATCACATATCTCTAGACTTGTTCAGTTCGGTGTGATTGAACTGGATGAGGTATTGGAGGCCATGCAACAATGTCCCAGAGGTGTGCATGGATTGCCGTTCCCACTCGCAGATGAGATTTCAAATATTGAGGGATCGAGTATTCGAATACCATGGTTTGAGGATGTATCCCGTCCACGTTCACTTTTACCCGGCTTGTTTGAAACCAGTCAAATCATGCAGTTGTTGCAAGTTCAAAATGGGAACAGCGTACTCTTGATGGGGCCCAGAGGAAATTGGTGGACGGAGTTACTGATGTACATCGGAGCCGGGCANATCGTGGTNCTCGAGCCTGACGAAGAACGNCGGNGTGTNCTGATGGAACGATGGGATGAGTTACGAATGGATTTGGTNGCCAATGCATTTGGTTGTCAAATCAACTTCATCGGGACGGAATTGTTGGATGAGTGTACTCCGGAAAATGGATTTGATCGAATCTTGTCAACTGGAATGTTTCCCGCGCTGCCGTTGAGTATAATGATGCGTGTACAGGAACAAGGGTATGCTGTATTGCCAATCGAAAATGAGGGACGAAGCATGTTGCAATTAATCCAACATCACGGTGAAGGGGAATTGATGTCGCAATGGGTTGCATGCTGGGATGTCGATGCNTGGTCTGATGAGGTGTTGGTCGCACTNGAAACCGGGGCAGCCNTCGAATGCAATGAATCCGCTCTCAAAGGANCGAAAGAAATCGAGCGCGCGTGGTGTGAGGCGAATTCGATTCCCACACGGGATCGATTTGGTCCAGACCGAATGCTCGACATGGTTGAGCGTGTGTGGTTTTCGATTGATCCTGTTCATTCCGATATTGCTGAAGGTGAGTTTGGAGGATTGCGAGAAAACTTGTCTGATGACCTGTTCCGCATGGGGCACGTCTTGCTGCAAATGGGAATCTTTGAATTGGCAACAGAACATCTTGGAGAGGCTTTCAGACTGGCTCCGACCGCAGAGTCGGCAACCTTCGTTGGATGGGCATTGAATGAAATGGATGATGCTTGGGGAGCCCTTGGTTGGTGCCGCAAGGCGATTGAGACCGACGAAAGGTTGGGCAACCCTTGGAATGATATCGGGGCGATCCTTTTGCAAATGGAGCAGCCGACTGCGGCAATCCCTTGGCTGGCGGCCGCAACTCGCTCTCAACGCTACGATGCCCCCGGTCACCCTTGGTCGAACTTGGCAAGAGCCCATGAAGCGTTGGGCAACAAAATGGCGGCCTTCGATGCGGCACGGACTGCGCTTGAACATTCTCCGGACGACGACAATTGTCTGCGAATCATCGATGATTTGGGCGATTCATTGTTGTGAATCATGACTCGCCGACTTGAGGGGTAATCAGTACATTGCTACCATCACGATCGATGATGGGAAGCTCCAATGTGGACGAAGATGGAAGCACGTGGACTGTGCAGGATGGTCCGCATGCTGGGGCAAGGTAATCCTCGCCCTGTTCGGACATGACGAATTTGAGACCGTGTCCACCTGGCAGAATGGCATCAATCGCTTGGAATTCCATCATCATGGTCACTGCCTGCCCGGGTACGACTGTTTGGGCATCATATCCGCCTGCATGATAGCGAATGTCCATGGTCGCGTGACCGAGGCGTAAGCCGGTTTCTGCATCTTGCATTTCGATGAAGACTTGGCCGCCGTCAAAGGTGGGCACCGCGAGAAGATGGAGGGTCGCGAGACCGGCGATGTGAAGATCNGTGTCACTCATGGCCGGGCATTCAACCGTGACCACTTGGCCGCCCCCAACCACAGGCGCTCCGCCACCTAGGAAGGCTCCGTCGTTGCTACAATCGCCCATGTCCAAGGCCATACGTTCAACATCATGTGGCGGCCAAGTTTCCTCGATTCTCCATTCACCATCGTTGCGCTGAACTTGCGCATGCAGGGCTGGAGCAGGTCCGATTCCTTTGAGGTAATATTCGAACCATTCAAACAGATCCTGTGCCCAATCCCAACGCGTCATGTTGTGGATGGCTTCTCCACCATAGCCTGAATCCTGATTGTTGTGCTTGGTCCATTGATCGGGATAGTTGTGTTCCCATTGACCAATCATTCCCGCGACTTCGTAACCGTTGTCGATGTATTCCTGATACCAGTTGACTCCTGGCGGGCCTCCGAAGACTTGGTGGGGGTCGACGTTCCAATCTTGAAGCCCCTGTACCCAGTAGATGCTTCCGTTGTAGGTCCCCAATGCCTTGTCGATGTGGCTGCGTTCATCGTAGTAGTTGTCCATGTATGGATCCAGCTCACCGAGACCGTAGCGGGTCGGGCCGGCGAGGAAGCCTTCGAGGACGTCCCCACACATGTTGTCAAGGTCGTCACCATCGTAGTCCAGGATGCTCCCTCCGTAGTTGGAGTGCATGACTTGGCTCCTGGCCTCAGCGCTACCATTCTTGTAGAGAAGTGGTCCTAGCGCAGTGGTTCCAGAAATAGGTACGATGGTTTTGAGGTGAGTGCTGCCTTGGGCTGCGGCTTCCCAAGCAGTGGCTCCTTCGTATGATTTCCCGTAAATGGCAACGTTGCCGTTGCTCCAATTTTGTTGACCCAACCATTCGACTGCGGTATGGATGCTCAAACCTTCTCCGTCACCTCGATAGTCAAAGCACCCTGTGCTCTCCTCGGTCGCAAATACGGCAACTTGAGCGAATGCATATCCGTGTGGGATGTAATTGTCGTAGATGAATTCACCACGACCTCCGCCCACCACGTTGGTTGGAGATGACTCGTCTCCTGGTGATCCATACGAGAAATATGGACTGATGACTGAAATGACGGGGACTTTCTCCCCCTCGAGGGTGTTCGATGGGAGCCAATAGGAAAGGTGGACTGTGGCAGAATTGGGGCCTCCTTCCCAAACACCTGTGGTGTCGACTTCGATATTCACTTCTTGGACATCGAGAGCATAGTGGGGCCCGGGTTCGAGGACGAAAGTGTGCGTGTGGCTTGTGTTCCATTCCAGAGTATGTCGATCCCAAATGCTTGGGTATTGGTCTTCACCTGTCTCCTTGGGAGGGTCTTGTGCTCCAAAGCAACCCGAGAGGGGAGTAAGAAGGAGGAGGAGGGTGATTGCCCCCACTTGTGCACGCCGCCCCATAGGGCGGCGGAAGAGGAATAGCGCTTCAAATTGATGTAATACGTCGTAATCGCGTCAATCGTGCGTGGATACTTTGAGACATCTTTTGGCAAAACGCCAAAATTTGAAGTGGATGTTGGTGCAAGAATCTGTATTTTAGGAGAACATTCGGATTATGTTCCGTGGTTGAAGTCAAACATCATCACATTCAGTTCTGCTGATCAAACAATGCGAGCGCAGATATCGCCTCGTTCAGATGGAATGATCAAAATCACAAGCACTCTTGAAGGGTGTGAGTCCTGTGAATTCACAATTCAAGACGTTCAAATCACAGGAGACTGGTTGGAAGCATTGAATTCGCGAGAATTTCCGGAAACGCATTGGTCTAATTATGTCAAGGGCGCCGTTGCGTACTTGGAAAATAAACGGCAAATCAAGAATGGTTTTGAATTGTTAATCCATTCAAATATACCTGCGGCAGCGGGGGCATCTTCCTCATCTGCACTGACACTTTGTGGGCTGGCTGCTGCACACCTGGCAAACGATGTCCCTTGGACACCTGAAGATTTGACGGTGATGGGTGGTGAAGCGGAATGGTATGTTGGAACACGTGGTGGAATGATGGATCATGCAACGATGATGTTTGCAGAAGAGGATGGAATGCTAAAATTGGAATTCACCCCATTTCAGGTAGAATTGATTGAAGATGGTCTTGGATGCAGGTGGTTCAGTGTTTTTACTCATCCAGCGGACAAGGGGGGGCCGGTTAGAGACGCGTTCAATGAGTTGGCCTTTGTACAACGAGAGATCATTCCGAGTTACCTAGAGGGTGGCACAGATGCGATTGAATTGGAGCAGTTGATGGAGATATTGCCTGAAGTCATTGAACATGAAAAATTTGGTCTGGTTCGTGTGCGAGACAGGTTTGAATTTGTAGTAAATGAATACAATCGAGTACAATCACTACTCTCTCTCACAAAAGAGNATGNTTGGGAATCAATTTCCGCACTGTTTGATGGTTCATGGANNGATACTCGCGATTTACTCGGTACACATACCCCTGAGATGGAACGGGTTGCTGCTGANCTCCGANAGAAAACGGGTGTATTGGGTGTGAAGGTCCTCGGAGCAGGTTTTGGCGGCAACCTGTTGGTCTGCACGAAGCAAGAGGTTGACTTGGGTCCTAATGCCGTTGAACACCGGCCCGGAAAGGGGTTCAATGTACGAAGTCTGCAAGCGAATGACTAGAGATGATGTTTGTAGATTTCAAGCAGTTGCTGACGAATNGNGTCTTTGGTATACCGTTCTTCCACNCCNGCCCTCATNGCNGTTNNATCCCAATCTTGTTGCATTAATTGTTGCATGCCCTTTGCCAGACCCTTNGCATCATCTACAGGAACCAAGATCCCGTCCTGTTCACGGACAATGTCGTTGGGCCCACCACAGCGTGTGGCCACGACGGGTTTTCCTGACGCCAATGACTCCAGTAGAACGATGCCGAATGTTTCGTATCGACTGGGGTGCACGAAAGCGTCGATTTGTTCGAAGAATGTGTGTGCTTCGCCACGGGGGATGGAGCCCGTGAATGTGACGCGGTTGCTGATGTCCAATTCACTACACAAGTTTTCCAATCGGGCTCTAAGTGGCCCGGATCCACCGAGTAAGAGTCTGCAATTCGGCACGTTGGCCAAGGCGTGCAGAAGAGTGTCGTGCCCTTTATCTGCGACAAGATTTGCCAGGTAGCCGAATGTGAATTCATCATTCTCCGCTGGATTCTTCAACGGGAAATTATGCAAATCAATCATGTTCGGAACGGTCGTGAATCCCGTTGCTGGAATCTCCAGAATTCGCTCCAAATCCTCGGCAAGCGTGGAGCTGACTGAGAGTAATTGGTTTGCAGATTCAAGTGCTTGTTTCGCGGTCTTGCGCTCTCGTGGACCAACAATTCCCCTGGCGAATACACTTGCGCCAGCGGTGACAATGTACGGGATTTTTTCTCGTTTCGATATCGCTTGAGAGAGGATTGCGCCCCACATCGTACACTTTGCATGAATGATGTCTGGTGCCCCATTTTGTTGCTTGTAAGCATCATACATTCTCAGTGCCAACCGTTCTCTTGAGCGTACAGATGCGCGATAGATCGGTGGGATTCGATGTAGTGGGCCTGGCTGAAACAAGCGGATTCGCGCACGTACTACAGTGAGGTTGTTTTCTTCGGTGATTGTAATTTTGTCTGTAGGGCCTTTCAACCAGGTGGAGGAGGGGAGGTCGTGGAACCTTGCATGAAGTACGCCCACCTTATGTCCCACTTCTGCAAACATCTCGGCTTGTTCTTGGAAAAATGTGCCGAGGAGGGGGGCGTCTGTACTAGGGTACCAAGACGGGATGAACAAAATATGGTGTTTACTCATCGATTCACCCAAGTGCGGGTCGGTGTACGGTGGTCAAGACGTTTGTGGGTGGGGTGGATTCAATCATCCAGTTCCACACTACGTGCCTTTTCCACGGCATCATCAGGAAGGAAGAACAGGTTAGGTACCTTGGAGGAAAATTCAGCGTCCCAAAATTTCTGGCTGCGCGCCCAAATTTCTTGTGAGCCGCACCATGCGAGCCATTCGTCAATCCAGTCACAGGTTTCAATGACGGATTCATCGCCATCGGCTCTATCTCGAAGAAGACGATTGATCATGCCAACAATAACCACGTTGGCAGGGATCAATGCGTAGGTACCGAAGGGGTTGCGTTCTGTGTCAACCGTACGTTGTTCCTTCCATAGTGCAAGAAATTGGTCATAGATGTAACCAATAGCGAGGACGGAAATGAGGACGCCGACAGCAATGGAGGCGAGGCCCCAATATGTCATTGCTATACCGAATGTCTTCTCATCTGCAACGAATCGCCAACTGACATAGGGCCAGATCAGTAAGGTGAGTGTTGTACACCAAAATGCCATCGAGATGAGGGTCTGCGATTGTTGTAGGCGCCAATACTGACGCATGAACCACTTCTTCATCGGAGGTTGCTTTGACCCGCTACCTTTGACGGTTGCGCATTAACGTCACTTGAGGTGTTGATTTTACTTGAGCCCGTGAACGCGGGTATGAAAGGTAATGTGTGGGTGCCGAACGTGGGTTTGCCGTGATTACTGCTGTTCTCGTCGGTTTGGGTCATCGGAGTGTTGGCTACGCTAGCTACGCTGATGAGCATCCAGATGAATTGGACATTGTGGCGGTGGCTGAGCCCGATCCTGTGCGAAGGGCGCGCTATGCAAAGCGCTTCGGTGTGGATGAAAGCAACTGTTTCGAAAATGCTGAAGATTTGGCGGCAGCTGGTAAATTGGCTGATGTTGCAATCAATGGAACGATGGATGAAATCCACGTCGAGACAACGATTCCTCTGCTTGAAGTCGGGTATGATGTGTTGCTAGAGAAGCCGATTGCCCCCAGTAAAGATGAGTTGAGATCTCTTGAAGAGGTCGTCGAAAGAACTGGGCAGAAGGTTGTGATTTGTCATGTTCTACGGTATGCACCGTTCTATCTTGCAATCAAAGAACGGGTTGCACGGGGAGAAATTGGAGATATAATGCACATTCATTCCACTGAGAATGTATCNTATCACCACATGGCTGTTGCATTCATTCGAGGGAAATGGAATCGCCGAGATGTGAATCCTATGTTGTTGGCAAAGTGTTGCCATGATCTCGATCTTCTGTGTTGGTTTAAATCCGGAATACAGCCNACAAAGGTCGCNTCGTTTGGAGGGTGTCATTTCTTCGTGCCCGAAAATGCGCCCGAGGGGAGTTCGAAGCGCTGNCATGATTGTGGCATCGAGAGAAATTGTGAATTCTCCGCATTGCGCCATCATGTTGACAATGCATGGTGGCCATTTTACGCCTTGGCTGGTGAGTCAAGATATGAATCTGGGCAAGAGGTCAGTGATGAGCAAAAAGTTGCNCATGTATCCACTTCTGAATACGGGCGATGTGTTTGGCATTGTGACAATGATGTGGTCGATCGCCAATCGGTGATTGTCGAGTTCGAGGATGGTTGTGTGGCGACACATGATATGGTAACCAATTCAGCAAAAGGGGTACGACGAATCCAAATTACGGGAACGAAGGGTGAAATCTTTGGAGACATGATTGAAGGGAAATTTACGCTATCCAAGCCCGGTGCAACATCAGGGGATGAGGCACTGGTTGAGGAGGTTGATGTCGACTTGCATGGAGACCACCATGGCGGGGGAGATCTGCGTTTGGTTGCTGATTTCCTCAGTGTTGTCAGGGGTGAAGGGGGGTCGATTTCGACGACNGCTCTATCCGATTCAATCAACAGTCACCTCATCGCTTACGCTGCAGATATTGCAATGCGCGAAGAGCGAGTCGTTTCGATTGATTGATGATGTGCCGTCCAGACGTGGCTTCATGTCAAGCACGGTCTTGGTCACGGGAGCGGCTGGTTTCATTGGTTCACATGTTGTTCGTGAGTTGTTAGAGCAGGGGTTCTCGGTCCGAGGGACTGTGCGTAATCCTGCAAATGCTGAATTCCTCAAAAATATGCCAGGGGCAGAACGTTTGGAAATTGTACAAATGGACTTGCTTGCATCTGAATCTGTGATTCCTGCAGTCAAAGGTTGTGGGGATGTGATTCACTGCGCTGCGGCCCTATATGTCGGGGTTGATGATGCGCAAACGCAGGTGGTTGATCCATCGATTCAAGGCACGCAAAACCTTCTCGATGCAATCGATGCTGTGGGGGGTGTAAAACGAATTGTGCACACATCATCGGTGGCGGCCGTAAGGCAGACTGATTTCAAGAGTGGTCGTATTTTCAATTACGAAGATTGGTGTGACGATGCGTCGGTTGACTCGAATGCATACGGGTATGCCAAGGCGGGCGCAGAAATGCTCGCAAGAGGTTGGGTTGCATCAAAATCGGAATCAGAGAAACCACGGTATGTTTCAATCAATCCGTGCGTTGTCTTCGGGCCGGTGATGTCCGAGCGGCACCTCGAAGGTTCAATGACGATTCTGGACCATCTAATGAAGCGAAAATATCCGTTTTTGGTCAAGATGCATGTCAATATTGTTGATGTTCGCGATGTGGCCAAAGCGCATGTCAAAGCACTCACAATGGGTCCCGACGGTGGGCGCTACATTGTCTACAATGAATCCTTGTGGATGCCTGAAATTGCCAAACTCTTGCGGCGGCGAGTTCCCGAACGGAAGTGGGCCAAGATTGTGTTGACCAAATCCCTGACATACTTGCTATCGGTGTTTCATCCACAACTTTCGTTTGCCTGGGTTCGAAAAAACATTGGAACGACGTGTAGTTATGATGTTCGGCCCGCAGTGGAGGATCTAAAGATGGAGTGGTTGCCGCTAGAAGAAACGGTTGTAGACGCGGTTCAATCGGCAATTAAAGCCGGTTGGCGTTGAATTCAATCAGGCGAAGGATTGAGGAATGAGTGGCCAACCGGTGAGTTTGATGGAGCCTGCAAATGTCTGGGGTGTACGCTGGGAAGCGTGTGACAATTCAATGGTCCGCCAATACATGGATGTTGTTTGCAAGAAGCAAACCCTTGTCATCTTGGCCGCGGACTTGCGAACAATGGGAGAATTGTCCGAACTCATCGAAGAGGTAGGGCCCCATATTGCCGCTTTGAAGACGCATGTTGATCTAGTGGACGATTGGACTGCATCGGGTTGGGCTGCACTCTGTGAGTTGGCTAAGCAGCATGATTTGCTTATCTTTGAAGATCGGAAATTTGCCGATATTGGGCCGATTTCACGGGGTCAAATGGCAGGAGTATACGATATTCGATCGTGGGCAAACGTCGTCACCGCACATGGGATTTCAGGGCCAGATATTGTCGATGGATTGTGTGCAGGTTGGAATGATGTTTCCCGTGAGGGTGGTGTTTTGTTGCTCGCCCAGATGTCGAGTCGGGGCAACCTCCTCGGACTGGAAGGGTACACCGATGCCATGGTACAGGCAGGGATTGCAAACAGTGGTGTGTTTGGGTTCATCGGAAATGGAAGTCGCCCTGCTGAATTATCCGTACTGAGAGAGAAGGTTGGAGACAAGAAGCTCATTTGGACACCAGGAGTCAACTTGGCGGTTGGAGACGGTGAAATGGGGCAGAGGTATGGTGACCCTAGTGAGGCCATTCTATCTGGAAGTGATGGAATCATTGTCGGTTCAGGAATTTACAAATCTGAAAATCCTGGCGAAATGGCAAAGGCCTATGCAGATATTTCATGGAGTTCGCTTCTGAAACGGAGTGGGCATTGATGGTCTCCATTGTGGGTATATTGGTTGGGCTCTTTTTCACAGGAATCATTGGTGCAATTGCTTGGTGGCAGTGGCACTCATATGCGACGCTTGATCGCAGAATTGAGGAGAGGGATGCAACCTTAATCGATAGTGTTGGAACAAGAATCGAGAAAGTTTTGGATGCGCCACAAGGCAGTGTTATCGTGCCCTTCGTAACTGCGACGGTGGTTCAAACACAACCCGTTGGTCAGCCTTCACATCAAGAAGTAATAGGCAGCGCCACCGATGGCGCCCAACAATATCAGTAGCAGAAGGAATTTCAATTTCCCTCGTTTTTTCTTCGGTACTGGTTCGACTGCAGGGATTGGGAGTGGAGCGGGTAAGGGCATCGCCGTACTGACCTCGACCACCTCTTCATCGTCCCGTTTGGCACGAATTTCATCGACATCTTCAGGGTACAATTTATCCAAATCTTCGAGTCCTGGTGCATCTGGGATATCTCCCATGATCATGTCCCAATTGTCATCGATGATGCCTTGGGTGACCGGCTTTTCCAACCAAGCAACGGCACCGGCAGAATGGGTTGCGTCGGCTGCCAGTTGTCGCTGATGCCTTGGCGCCATGAACACGATTCTGGCATTCGGGTCAGACTCCCTCATTTCCAAGGCAGCGGTGTGCCCATCCATCGTGGGAAGATCAAGTGCAAGAAGAACCATGTCGGGTACCAGTTGAACGTATGTATCGACAGCCAAATCACCGTCTTCACAGATTTCGATTTTCCAGCCCTTTTGTGTAAACACTTGGGTCAAGCGCATGGTTGCCATCGGATTGTTGTCGACGATTAGAACGACTTGTGCGTCGGGGTCGTCGGTTTCGGTTACCCTAACCATGTCACTCATCCCTGCGAACACCTATGCCATCATGAAGGGTACGGCTCGAATTTACTCTTCCTCATCGTTGATGAGAGTATCCGAGGGTGCGGATTCAGGTGAAGTGAAGGTTTCTTTCAAATTCGCTTGGCGCTCCATCTCGGCTTCGATTTCTTTCTGGCGTTCAGGGGCTCGAACGAAGTTCATGCGGAGTTCCGAAATCAGACCGCGAAGGAGAGTTTCTTCGATTTCTGCAAGGTTGCCCTTTGTGCGCTTCTCAATCGTACCGAGGAGGTCGATGGCTGCCTTGGCTTCACCTAAATTGAAGTGGATCATGCCTTCTTCATCGGGAATCAAACCGAGGTGTAGCATTGCACTGCGTTGGAGCATATGAATGAGNGAAAAAAATTGTTGGCTTTCTTCGGATTGCAGGATTTCGTCCATTTCATCACCTACTCGAACATCATTTGCAACAACCAATCGGGATCGAATTGTTTCAGGTCACTATACTCTTGGCCTACTCCTGCCAATACGATTGGGCGCCCGGTTGCATGGGCAATGGAGAGTGCGGCACCGCCTTTGGCATCAGTGTCCAACTTGCAGAGAACTGCTCCGTCGAACTTCAGCATCCGTTGGAATTCAATCGCTTGCTCCACCGCATCATTTCCAGCCAGTGCATCACCAACAAAGAGAACCAAGTGGGGTTGGGCGACGCGGTGAACTTTTTGCAACTCATTCATGAGATTGACTTTGTTTGTCATCCGACCCGCAGTGTCCACGATAACCACGTCTGCACCTCTTGCTCTAGCGCTCTCCACCGCATCTCTTGCAATGGCGGCGGAATCTCCGCCTCGTTGACTGGAAACACACCGGACGCCAATTTTCTCCGCATGGGATTCGAGTTGGTCAATGGCGCCGGCGCGGAATGTATCTGCGGCGGCGAGTACCACTGTCCTGCCTTCGTTCTTGAGTCGATGTGCGATTTTGGCAGTGGTGGTGGTTTTTCCTGTTCCATTGACGCCAACCATCATGATGATGACGGGGGTATCTCCGGATTCAATCATGCCATCGACAGTTGCGTTGAAATCCCAATATCCTGCAGCCAAAAGGCTACGCAGGGCGCGCTTTAGACTGGCTTCAATCACTTTGGTCANATCGGCTCCTTTACGCAAGCGACTGCCGATCAATTNCTGNCGTAATGCGCCGATGACGGCTTCGAGTGCGCGGCTGCCCATGTCGGCTTCGAGGAGGACGAGTTCCAATTCTTCGAGGAGTTCATCAAAGACGGGGCCCTGCTTGATGATTCGGCCACCTGATTCGACGACGCCTCCGCCCAGATCGATTTCAAACTCAACACCACGTTCGGTCTCGACGGTTTTCTTGCCACCGGACATGCGCGGTGCTTGCTGCACTTCCACCAATTTCCGACCCGTGGTTGACCTCATCATATGGAGATCGACTCGNGANCCGTCTGGGCGTGTGACTTGATCGACGTCGTANCCTTTCTTGCTCAGTTTCTTCTTTTCCTTTTCTTTGCGTTTCTTCTCNCGNTCNAGTTGCTTTCGCTCTTTCTTGGATAGGGTCGGNGCGGGAGGGAGTGTTGGTTCGTCGTCCCAATCATCCCAATCATCATCGCTTTCGTCAGAATCTGTAGGTGAGGGTTCGGGAGCTATTTCTTCAGGTGACTCAAACACTTCTTGCGGAGGTTCGGGGTCTGTGGTCGTGAGTGCTTCAACCGCTTCTTCGGTGCCCTCTTCAGCAGTTAGTTCATCCAAATCGGTCTCGTCCGCGACCTCTTGGACTCGTTTTCTGAATCGGTCAAAAAAACCCATTTCATCACCTAATCATCGAGTGTGAGTTCAGTGCCGTGCTTTTTGCGACGACGTTTCGGGGCCGGGGTGGATTCTTTTGGAGGTTCCACTTCTTCGGCTGGTTGTNGGAGTTGTTTAGCGGCATCCGAGAAGGTCGTGGCCAACTCAGCTACTATTTTCTCAGTATCTGCGAATTCATTTTGCAGGGTGGACATGACCTCGTCCACTTCATTGAGGCGGTTTTCGAGAATTTCAATGGCTTCGCCTCTCGGCTTTTCGGCCTGGACTCCTGACCCGATGTCAATGACGACGGTGTCGCCAGTCGGACTCGCTGGTAACTGAACGCCTGCACCAAGAGGNATCATCGTGGGTTGTTCTGTGGCGAGGNNCTTGAGAGATGCAATGACGCCGAGTTGTTCCATACGAATCTCTGACAAGCGAGTCATTTGCTCCTCAATTCGAGCCATCTTCTGACGGTTCATCTCAACGAGTTGTGCGATTCGTTGCAGTTCTTGTTGGTCCATCGCCGGCCCTCTAGGGCGGTCGAATCGTCCAACTGTCATCAAGCCGTCGATGACGGTGGTTACGCTGCGGCGACGAAAAGAGACATCGCAAGCATTCCCATTGCAGGCACGGCTTTACTGATGTGATCGGTGCGTATTCGTAGGTGCATGATAACGGCACCTGCCATCAATGCGGCCATGAACAATGCTGCTGTCTTAACTGGAAGAGGGATCCAAATTCCGGCAACCAATGTNACTGCTANNGCNATTTTTGTTGANCCGACCAGTGGNAATGCCCANTCAGGTAANCCGTATACTTTGAATTCTTCACGCATTGATTTCGCTTCTCCACCCCTGTAATTTGTGTCTCTGTTGAAGCGGACTGTCCAAACAAAGAAAATCACGGTGGCGATTGTCAGTTGTACGATTGTTGCAATTGTTTCCATATCTTTTGTACCTCCAAGGGTACTCAACATTAGAGCCGGTTCAGTTATGAAAAGTCGTTTTTTCTCTGCCGTTTGTCTGAAGGACCTGTTTCGACTCGCAAGTTCATGCCTGTACTCGCTGCCGTCTTGCTTTGTGGTGGAAAGGGTAGCCGTATGTTGCAGGGAGGGGTGACGACCCACAAACCACTGCTTGAGGTCGGGGGTATGCCTGCGACAAGATTCGTTGTCGAAGGTTTGCTAGGGGGGCGATTGGAGTTTTCTCAAATCCTTGTTGTCGTGCCCCCCGGGCGTGAAGCTGAGTATGCTGATGCCTTGGCGGGGTTGGGGTGCAGAATTGTGACTCAAGAGGTTGCCCTTGGAACGGGAAATGCCGTTTATGGTTCACTAGAACATTTGCTAGCACCTGTTGAGCATGTTTACGTCTCGTTTGGCACACAGCCCTTGGTCCGGAGTGAAACTGTCGAAGGGACGTTGGATGTTCACATCGGGAATGATTTGGGTTTTACCTTGGCGACCGTCATCATGGATCACCCGTATGCACCATTGATTCGAGACGATGGTGGGCGAGTGGTCGGTTCTGTCGAAACTCATCTTGAAGGGGCCGAGATGCCAAAGCGGGGAGAGACCAACATTGGGGCCTATTGGGCGAGTCGGAGAGCGCTAGAGGAAGTGTTGTCCCAATTGCATGATTCACTCTACTCTGAAGAAGAGATGAGATACACTACTGGATCTGGTGAATTGGGATATCCCGATGAGATGGTACGTGGTTGTCTTGCGGCTGGACATGGTGTAGATGGGGTAC
>PBPV01000010.1 GCA_002724815.1 Methanobacteriota archaeon
TGGAGAAACCCGATTGAAGTTGTAGATGATTTGTACGATGAATATGGTTCTGCCGTGATTTCTCAAGCAGGAGGCGCATTGGGTGCCGCTGCTGGTGCTGCAATCGCTGGCCCTGTTGGCGGAATGGCAGGCAATATTGTAGCCAAGAAAACCGTTGGTAAATGGATGAACAAAGATGGAGCGATTATTGCAGAAAATGCACCTGGGGCCGTCGGTGCGTATCCTCATGCTAGGAGAATGGGGAATTTGCTGTTCATCTCAGGTGTTGGTCCACGTAGTCCAGTCGACAATTCAATCCCAGGGGGGCCCATTGAAGATGAAGATGGGAATCCTTTGGAATATGATATCAAAGCACAAACTGAAGCCTGTATCGAAAACATTCGAATCATTCTAGAAGCATGTGAAGCTGATTTGAGTGACGTGNTTGACGTCACCACATTCTTGGTCGATATGAANCGNGATTTCAAAGGTTACAATGAGATCTATGCAAATCACTTTGAAGAAATNCAAGCCACTCGGACAACNTTGGCCATTCAGGCNCTCCCCACTCCAATTGCGGTAGAAATGAAAGTCATCGCAAAGGCCCCTTGAGACGAATTCTAAGATACACAGTATCTTATGCCGAATAGACTCCCAAGAACCCCATGGATAAGCCTTCTAGTCTCGTGGATTTTGTCTACAAGCCTATTGAGCTGTTGTCAGACACACTCGAGCGCAAACTTGGATTGGCCTCTGTTGTCATCATTTCACTCTCAGCCATGCTGGGATCTGGATTCTTCGTATTGCCTGCACTTGTCATGCTCGACTTGGGTGGAGGCGAGGTCCCACTTGCAGGGATTTGGTTGGCTTACTTGCTCGCGGCAATTGCCATTCTCCCGGCTGCTGTTTCCAAAGGTGAACTGTCCACGGCAATGCCATCATCAGGAGGTTCGTACGTCTACATTGAACGAACTTATGGCCCATTGATGGGAANGGTCTCTGGAATCGGACTCTGGGGCGCTTCAATGCTGAAGTCAGCATTCGCATTGATTGGATTCAAGGCCTATCTTTGGGTTCTTGAGGAATTGTTGAATGTCAACATAAACATCGAGATAGCAGCCCTAATTTTGCTGGCAATGATTGTAGGCGTTAACGTTCTTGGAGTCTCAAAAATTAAGAAAGTGCAAACGCCGATTGTTCTTCTCATGGTCATTTTCATGTTCGTCCTGAGTGTTTGGGCGATGCTCACGATGGAACTTGATTGGGGTGCTGCATTTGGCACCGAAGCCTTTGGAGGCACATGGGACGAAGTATGGAGGGACGTGGCTCACTCGACTGCGTTCGTGTTTGTTGCCTATGCTGGCGTGACGAAGATCGCCGCAGTTGGTGGTGAAATCAAGAACCCTAGTCGAAATATCCCCTATGGAATTTTACTGTCATTGATAATCTCTTGTCTACTTTATGTGTTCATTACCATCGTCATGGTCGCCGCTGTATCGCCAGAATCCTACATGAATAGTGCGGGTGAGGCGCGGGAAGATCCAGTATACATCTTCGCCGAGGAGGTTGGCGGTTACACAATCGGTGTGATCTCAGCAGTTTTCGCTGTAACTGTGGTTACATCGATGGCATTGGCTGGAATCATGGCAACTTCACGGTTCCCATTCGCCATGGCTCGTGACAATTTATTGCCCAGAGCATTGGAGAATGTGCACACAAAATATCAAACCCCACACTGGGCGATNTATGGTACGGGGATNGCAATGGCATTGTCGATNACATTCCTACCTGTACACGATATCGCAAAACTTGCATCAGGATTCAAAATCATGATNTTCATCACAATCAATAGTTGTGTCATTATCCTCCGTAGGGCATCGCCTGCACACTCATGGTATCANCCCGAATGGAAATCACCGATGTATCCATTTATCCAAATCTTCGGAATTGTAAGTGGTATTTTCCTGTTGTATGTCATGGGATTGATGGCCGTGTTGGGTGGAATCGGCTGTTGTTTGTTAGGATTGATTACCTACTATTCGTACGGGAAGTCACGAGCTCACCCAATGTTAACTCCATGGCGAACGGTTCGTACCGAATTCACCAATGCAACCCAAGCAGAACGTGAGAAGCGATGGTTGGTATTCCACACCATGGCAGGCTGGGCAAGTCCTCAGCACCTCACTGAAAGTGAGTTCGCCCATGCAATGAGCATCATTGCTCCGCAATTCAGTCGATTCCATGTTCGAAACCTNTTCCATGAAATTGACTCCAATGGAAATGGTGTAATCGATGTTGATGAATTCCTCAATGGCATTGATTCGGCTCTCAACGAGGCTGAATAGCCCTGTTTTCCTCGCCGTGCCCTTGAAGGCTAATGCGCAACTCGCAATTGATGGAGGGATACCATGTCGATTGCAGGAAAGGCGATGAAAATCACCACCAATACGCTGCAAGAGATGAAAAGAGCGGGTGAAAAAATCACCATGCTAACCGCGTATGATTATTCCATGGCACGCATCTTAGACGGTGCGGGAATTGATGTAATCTTGGTCGGGGACTCAGCATCAAACGTGATGGCAGGGAATGATACGACCGTCCCCATCACATTGGATCAAATGATTTACCATGCACAGTGTGTAGTGAATGGAGTGGACCGAGCTCTAATCGTTTGCGATATGCCCTTTGGAAGTTACCAAGGAGATTCGAAACAGGCGCTGAACAGTGCAATTCGAATCATGAAAGAATCCGGTGCACATGCGGTAAAGTTGGAAGGGGGTGCCGAGATTGTCGAATCAATCGAGCGGATTCTGACCGCAGGAATTCCGGTCATGGGGCACTTGGGACTTACTCCTCAATCCATCTACAAGTTCGGCACTTACTCCGTACGGGCGCGAGAGGAAGAAGAGGCGGCGAAACTCATTGAAGATGCAAAATTACTGGAAAAGGCCGGTTGCTTTTCCATTGTCCTTGAGAAAATCCCTGCGGATCTCGCAGCGAAAGTGACGGCAGCAGTGAACATCCCAACCATCGGGATTGGTGCCGGTTCCGATGTAGATGGACAAGTATTGGTTGTTCATGATTTGATTGGATTGACACATGAATTCAACCCCCGATTCCTTAGACGTTATCTCAATCTCTACGACTCCATGACCAAGGCGGTCAAGGATTACATCGAAGATGTTCGAACTCAAGACTTCCCAAACGCCGATGAGCGTTATTCTTGAGACCAACCACTGGCCTCTTCATGTCGCCAATGCGTGGGTTTTCCTTCTCGATCGAAATACCATCCATCTTGACCGGGAGTTGTTCCAGGTAAAGGTCGAAGGCTATGCCCTTCAACATCACGTGGNCCCTCTCCTCGACGAATTTCATGTTGCTGTTGAGTGTANGTNTCTGCTTGGTCCACCAAAGTGGAAGAACCATCACCCCATCCATCCGACATCTNACCCCANTCATCATCCGACTGGGNGGACNCAGGTTTCGGTTCAGATGGTTGCGANACAACNGGAGAAGGTTGAGATGCCATTGGTATGTGTTCGGGCATCNCAGGATTGGCCGTGGNCACTGCCGGAGTGTGTTGAGTTTGAATNGTGGGCGAAGGAAGTTGAGGCANGATCGGTGAAGGCATAGGAGGGGNCGTTGTGACTGTGGGCTGAACTTGGGGTACATTGACAGGCAAGGGNGGNGGAGGTGATTGAGCGATTGTGGGGGCCGGTAAAGGTGNAAGTGTCGATTGTGTGGTTNCAGNNACNCCTGATTCTGTCTCAGAATCCTCCTCAATTTCCTCACTGATTCGCANGTCCAAGTGCNTGAACACCGCAACGAGGATTACAGAAATAAGGAGGACGATGAGTAAACTGAACGCAATAATGACCTGTGTATTNTTCCCCCAGCCAAACCAAGTTGAGTCAACTGAAATGAAATCACTTCNTTCAGCAGGAGTCCCAACTGTGGATTGAACACGAGCATGAACAATCAGTTCACCAGATTCCTTGATGTCCAATTTCCAACCATCTGTGTCGCAATTCGCATCACCCGCATCGGTTGTAATCACCGCAGAGCATTGGTGTATGGGCACTGGATTACCCGATACGTCGTATCCCAAGATGTCAAATTCTATCGTTGTCCCTTGATTTGCTTCGGTAGGCAAATTCACTACAAGATAATTCAACGGACCTTGCAGAACATGGACAAGGAGCGTTCCTTGTGCTTGATCCAGGAAAACGGTGATGCTAACATCTCCAATCCCACTTGAAGTGTAGGTGTAATGACCAGTCCCCCCGACAGTTGCATTTTCAATGACACCGTAGCCATTGAGCACGAACCAATCAGAAATTGGAGCATCGACTGGGACTCTATTCCCACTCTCATCAACCCCGTACAATATCAAATCCAGTGATGTACCTGTGACGATATTTAGTGGACCAGGTGGGACATTTTGTACTTCAATTTCAAGTTCAATAGGGACGCCAGAGAGTACTTCCACATCGATGGCTTGAACACGTCCTGCTGCAGTCACTTGAATGGTGTGTTGACCTACGGAATCTGGAACGAAAGTGATGCCGTCTCCATCCGCAACAATTGCATTTGAGCTTGGGCCTGCTGTTACAGACCAATTCCAAGAATCGACTGTGACTGGATTTCCAGCGGCATCAAAACCATCGGCTTCAAGCAAGTAGAATTCTCCAATGTGCATGCTGTTTGCCAACTGGTCCAATTGGATGTGTGCCAAACGACCCGGGGTGACTGTCAAAGTCAATGAATCACTCATACCCATGTGGTCTTCAACTTCAACGATCCAATCGCCAATTACACCTGCATCAAACTCAACACATTGACCTGTGAATGAAGATAGAGCAGAATCTGCAGAACCACCCGGGGTAGACCAGGTGGAGTTTGTCACCCAACTGTTGCCCCTCTGATCATGTTGGTGTGCACAGAGATTGACAATGTCGTCAGATGAGATATGTGTAGAATCGTGAACAATTGACAAACCAATGGCGACCCCACGAGAAATATTCACAGAAACGGAATCAAACCAGTCACCCCAATTGACGTCAATGGCCATTGTACCGGTCGGACCAGGTGTCACGATTGGAGGGGTACCGTCGTTGGGCAAGGAGATAGTCATACCATCAGGCAACGACCAGTTCGCATAGGGAATACTTGGAATCCAAGAATTGCCAAATTGGTCTCGCAGTGTGGGGGTGATTTCAAACGAATCATCGGCACTATGGTTTTCTTGACTCGTCGTTAACTCAAACGTCAATGGAGCACCGGGCTGAACATTGACAGACAATGTTGTTTCAACATCTCCGTTGCAAGCGGTCACGGTTTGTGAGCCGACAGTCTGGGGCGACCAACGTGCTTGCCCCCCCCCAAAATTCTGAACCGACCCCGAGGTTGAGGTCCATGCAATGGGAACGTTCAACTGAGTTCCTGCCGAGTTGTATGCTGTTGCAGTGATATTCAATGCTTGATCGGCGGGCATTGAAAGCGGACCGCTTGGATTGAGGACGATATGATCTACCGAGGGGTCCCCCGTGGCTGAACAACTACGAGCAGAAGTTGCAGAATGAACCGGCGCAAGAATACTCAGAATCATTGCAAGCAATAAAATTGAGGTCAGACGCTTCATTGTATCCGACTCCATTGTCCTGATTCATCCACTTGCCAATACTGAGCTTCGCCTTGTGTCGTTTGATACCAGCCAGTTTGCCCTTGCACGGTACCGTCCATCGCCGCCAGTACTCCATTTGAGGCACGATTGACTTGTCCATCCGATTTGGGATCTTTAATCATGGTTTGAGTGGCACTTTCCATCGACCGAATTCGCTCTTGCTGTCGTTGGTAGTTTCGACGTCGCATAGAGCGTCGAGAAAGTTGGCGATTCTGAGGTTGAGTTTCGACTTCAGATGCAAATTCAATATCCGTTTCCATCTCAAACTCATCTTCCCAATNTGNATCATCNTCNTTACTNCNNAGGATAANNAGAAGNATNCCNATCATCANNGCAGCNACNGCAAAACCNCCGATNAGCATCTGTCCNGATTGGCTNCCNGTGAATTTGTCGACACCTGTCGGATTGACATCGATGTATGTCACTGCCGACCACTGNTCGTATCGNATGGTNACTTTTTGANCNTCACCNGGCTCTTCCAAATCAAGATACCANAANGGNCCNNNATCATGGCGAACAGANCCAATNTCGGTATCGAATACAAACTTGGAGGCTTGCATGGGTACAGCATTGCCTCCATAATCAACCAGAGTCACTTCAAGGGACAATGAATCGCCTTGATCACCGGCGCCACCGTGTTGTCCGACCCTTAGCGAACGAGGTTCGCCAGTGACAACTTGTAGGGTAAAACTTCCATCTGCGGTTCCATTGGAGACCCCAATATTCCAGATGCCTTGACCAAGCCCCCTCACATCNTAGACACCAATCTCGGTGGTCTCTTCAATCTCTAGAGAATTGTAAGGCAAATCCCATTCTACAGGCCANGGCTCTTGATTGCCTGAAATGTCGATAGCAAAGGTCGTTAGAGTGAACAAATCCCCACTGGAAACAACGCCTTGAATCGGAGTATCAATCTCAACTTTGATTTCGTGAGGAATACCCTGTTCGACATAAATTCTTGAGCGGGCGGTTCGACCCGCAGCATCTGCTTCAATCAGATGATCCCCGGTTGAGGTTGGTTGCCATATTCCGCCAGACAATCGAAGTTGAGGCGTGACATCAATACCATCTANACTCCAATTCAATTGAACACCGGAGATGATGTTTCCATCCGCATCGCTCAGGATTGGGTTTAGGTCAAAGGCGTTGTCAGCAGAAATGGTNGAACCATCTCCAGCCAGCAATATTCGGGCCAAGCGACCTTGTTTCACTTCAATGGACAGTTCTGCTGAAAACATTCCTTCAGAACTTGAATGGGTGGCGACGACTGTCCAGATACCAGCTATGCCACCCACAAAGCGAACNCCGTCAATGTCGGATATCAGTGACGATGAAGCCTCGGTTTCAGTCACCGACCAGTCGGCGGCAATGGGCCATCGATTCCCACGCAAATCCTCAGCCTGCAGAGTGAGGGCTGATTGATCATCAGCGGTCAAAATATCATACTCAGCATCAATCCAAACACGTGAAATGGCACCGTTCACCACCGTGATATCGACCCACGCCTGCACACCTTCGGCTTGCGCCGAGATACGCCAAACTCCTGCTTGACTGGGCAACCATTCTACAAATCCATCATTGACTCGAAAATTTCCACTTTCTGCGGACCAATTTTCCAAAGGCAACAGGACGGATACATTGTTTCCAACACGATCAATCCAACGTAAATCCAGTGGAATTGATTCATCCGCACTTACGGTACGGTTTGGACCGAGAATTTCCAAAGAATTGACCAAACCCGGCTCAACAGTGACCCAACCAGTTCCGTTGGCACCCGTACCACTGGTGACATTGATTTGCCATTTACCTACATCTTGGCCAACATAGTATCCAGCCGAATCAATCGAACCTCGCTCTGCAACCCAATCTAGACCTGCCGCTGCCGATTGAGGAAGGACATTCCCCAAACGATCTTCAACAATTACCGGGATTTGAGTTCCTATTCCGGCCCGGGCTGTGAAATTTTCAGGGAGAATAATGCTTGCAGCCCCACCCACCGAGACACTCACATTGGAGATCGCAACATGGTTTCCCCATTGAGCCGCAACTGTGTGAAGACCTGTTTCTGAGGGAGTNTACATTCCATATTGATCGATGGTACCAGAGGAGGTCGACCAGCTGTAGGTTAATCCATATACAGAATTTCCATATTGATCAACACCATGGGCAATGATTGGAATCGTATCATCTACGGTAATTGAATAGTTATCAACCGCCATAGCAATCGTCAGTGGTGCACCAGGATANACCAATACTTCCTGTTCTCCTTGAACGGTACCACCTGCTGCAGAAACGGTCACTATACCCGATTGTGTGGCAGACAGACGACCACTACCATCGATTGAACCTGATGAAGTGGACCATGAGACGCCTGCATTGATCACATCTCCCCTTTCGGAGCGAATGGTTGAAGAAAAATCGAGAGTGCTGTCTGTATCCGTCACACCCAATTTCGGAGAGATATCAATCCAAGATGGATTGTTACTCAAGAGAGTTGGATTTGACCAGCGGAATGTGATGTCGACAACAGGACGCAGGGATGGTTGATTTGATTCAGAGGAATGGAAGGTCGCAACACCTGATTCACTACCATATCCTGGAGTCAACAAGACACCAACGCGTGAATCTGGGCTCGTCAATTGCTTGTATTGTGCCAGTTCCACGGATTGAGTAATGTCGAACCGAACTTCACTAGAGTTGGTCTCAACTTGCTGTTGATCTTGCTTTGCACCACTGTCTGAGTTCCCAAGCGCCCCACCTTGATACCATTGAGATGCTCCATTGCGATTCACCCATGATGCATATTGAATCTCCCAACCCTGGAGATGTATATTCCATGCTTGNGCATCCACAGGACCTGTAGATGATGCAAGNTGCAATTGTAGAGTGGCGCTCTCGATGGTTGCGTTAAGAGGNAANCCCGCAGAACTCAAATCGAAGCCCAGCAAACTGTTTCGTATATCCTGTTGATTGGAATCCCATCCAACTTCGAGATGCGATAACGAACCCAATGGATTCGTCGGATTCCGACTGTCTAATGTTGCATCCAAATCCACAGCATATGTGACGTTCCAAGTCCCATCACCGTTGTCGGTCAGGGTCCCATTTGTCAGCATTGGATCCATTCTGGGGCCGAGATTTTCTGAGGAAGAAAATCCCATTGCAGTGACCTGGATTACCAGCAACACGACTAGGAATGCCGCATGACACGCACTGGAGTGTGCAACCCGCATCAATCCGTGATGTCACAGACATCTCTTGAAGGGTGCCCTGAGCCGTCCGCCTATGGCGGACGGCTCAAATCAGAGATTCTACTCTGTCCACTCAAACCAATTCTCAGGAATATCTTCCATTCCGGGCTCCAGGCACCACCAAGTCCCGGCATCATCCTCATACCACTTGGTGCCGTCTTCATCGATGGTAATTCCATCGTCTTCAGCAACGTATTCTTCCTCAACAGCAGGTGTACTGTATGATTCACTTGGAGCGGCTGGGGCTTGTGGGATGTCCTCGTAGTCATCGTCAAAGTAGTCGTCGTCGTATTCATCATCACGATCACCTCGACGCATGAGAACAACCACGACTGCAAGAACGCCTAGCAATAGAGCAATCATGGCAGCCAAACCAACCCATGACCATGGTGAATTGGCTTCGAAGAATCCACCCATGGTACCTTCAACCGAGATTGAAAGTGGGTCATCGCAAATTGTGCCGCCAGAACCAGAGCAGACTTGCACAGAATTTGAGCCCTCATTGAGCATGTAAACATCCGCGGTTGTTCGACCATCTCCGGTAAGGGAAATTTGATTCAAATCATCGCCGTCTTCAGGGATGAAAATTTGCAATTCCTTTGTCAGAGGAACTGGATTGTCAAATTGGTCAAACCCTTCTACTGTAATCGAAATCGTGACCTGTTGCTCAACCGCAAGAGAGACACCCTCAAGGGTACCGGGCGCACTGGCAACTGCAGATAGTTTAGACAACGGGCCGTAATCCACGGTAATGTTCCAAGTGCCTGAGCAAGTACCACAGGTGCCTGCACTGTAAGTGAGGGTGTACACTTGGTTGATCTTACCAAAGAATCGATAATTACCAATTTCCAAGAGGGGGTTTGAATTGGCATCACGAATGTGTTGTTCGGTAACAAATCCATTGGTTGTACTGGTCCAAGTGACGGCACTGGTTTGGTATTCGTTGCCATCTGAGTCCATAACCCAAATTTCAACCAGAGGGTTGATTTCAGGGTCTGCAATAATTTGTGTTGATTCCAAGTTTGTCCCATTTCCGGATTCGTCGCCTGAGGCAAATGCCTTGTGCCAAACGTGAGCTACTTCACCGACTGTGACAGTTACAACCGAAGCGGAAGTGACCCCTTGTGTACCTACGGCACAAATCGTGTACTCGCCCACAAGCGTTGCATCCCACAAATAATTGGTATCACGCATTTCAATGGAAATCTCAGTCCAATCTGAATTTGGCAATATTGCTGACGAGCAAGAAAGNGGCGTAGCTTCGTCAGTCGATTCCTTGATGAACCACTGNAGACTTTCTTCAAGCAAGTCGTTTCCATGTGCGTCTCTCGCATCTGGNCTCAAATCAAATGAATCATCAGCGGTGATGGTNGCATCTTCAGAGGTTGAAATTGNATGCAATTGCCCGGGAAGAACAGTGAAAACAACTGAATTCGCTACTTGTTGTGTCCCAATACCTGGTACATTGAATTCATATCTCACATTCACGGTCCAATTACCGACCAAAACCGGTTCGAATATTGCAGTTGGACCCTGTGGGGTCAACCAAGAATCAGCATTTGAATCTGCGACCGACCAGATGGCGGATACAGTCCACTCGTTTCCGTCTGCATCAGCAACATATGCGTCTAAGCTCCCCATGCTTCCTGAACTGATGAGAATTAGATTTGTAGGGTCGTTATTGTCAGGTCGGGCATCAATTTGAACTGGAAGACCGTGCTCAACGCTCATTGGAATGACAACTTCAAACCCTTCCAAAGTGGCCTTGACCCAAGATGAACCTTGGTTGGCTGCATCCCATGTTGAAGGTGGTCCTGCTTGGAATTGGCCGTTCAACCACGTCCAACCGGAGATCGGTAGATCAATCGATTGGCGATTGTCCTGTACATCGATTCGAACGACGCTGAAGGTAACTTCATCGTCTGCTGTCAAATACACACTTTCCAATGTTGGAGAACTGGTGACGATGATGGTGTTGGTCGGACCTACAGCAGTGACCTCAAGTTCTGCGATATCACCGTAAGTCACTTCGATGCTGGTGCTGCTGGAAATGCCAAGGTCGCTATCCACCCAGATGCCCCAGTTTCCTATTTGGTCGCCTGTGAATGCACCGGATGCATTGTCCATGGCTCCATTCTCTGCACCCCAGGTTAGTANGCCCCCTAGGCCACTATCCATCTGGTTTCCACGCTGATCGAAGACATTGACTGCGAAGTTGGTGGTATTTCCTGCTTCAATTTCTGACGCCGCGACGATTTCAAAGTAATTTGGCGCCCCAACGGTGACAGTGATTGGAACCGAGATGGTTGGCTGGAATGACCAAGTCGCATTCAGATATTGCTGCCCCGTAGCCCATGGAGTCCANGTGACGTCACTGGTAATGGGCGTGGTGAGTGTCAACCCAGTCGACAATGTTCCATTGCTAATTTCGAGATTGATTGTTTGCCCAGGTACTTCATTCCCGTTGGAGTCGATGACCTTAATCTGATTCAGGGTGAAGGTTTCATCCGCGGTCAAAGTAATTGCAAGAGGGACGATAACCAACTGAATCGGAGAACCGGCTGTGACGGTGATATTCACNGCCTCAATCACTTGACCATAGGCTGCATAAATCGTCACAACACCGGACTGATCTGGTGTGAAATATCCACTGCTGTCAATGGTTCCATCTGTACAAGACCATAGAACACCTCCAGTCAAGGTGTTTCCATTCGCATCCATCAATGAACCACTGAATTGAACCCCAGTATCTGCATCAGTACTCGAGGGACCGGAGAGGCTGATTGAATCAACCAGTGTATAGTTGAACAACAACTTCGGCTTATCCGATGATGGAGATTCACTGGATTTAACGTCAACAAGCATGTGTCCAGCATTGGTTGAACCCATGATAACAACGGTAACGGTACCATTCATGGTGGTCATCGCTCCACTCACATCAAAGTGTAGCCAACCACCAGTGAAGGTGCTCATGACACGCACGGTGTCCAAGGGCGTGGCAATATAATCGACACCCGCTTGCAAACCTGCAGCGGACCAGTTGTAACCCGTCGAAGCCGCATTCCATGTCGCACTGGCTTCGTCAAAACTTGGATTGATGACTACATATGCAGACAAATCGAGATAATTGGCCAAACTAAGTTGGCTGATTTGATCAACATAGATTGACAATTGTGCGGAGTGAGGATTGACAGACATTTGGTCCAATGGCATTTGACCCATGTCAATCTGATATACCGCATGACAGCGGTTGGCAGCAACCGACCCACAGCCTGTACCGATGTTGATTGTACTCTGCGTACCATGACCTGCATTCACGTCACCTTCATCGAGATAGGTGTCCCATACAGGGAGATGACCCAACGATGGAACATCTGAACCTTCTTGGATTGCAACCGAATATACATGGTTTCCAACATCAGTAATGTCGGGGTTGCCAATTCCAAAGGTCGATGGTACCGAGCGGGGACCGGGAACAGAACCATTCAATGCCTGGACTGACCAAGTGTAAATCTCCCCAACTGCCAGATCAAAACCGGGTGTCCAGGCAGATGGAATTGCAGAGGTCCCACCTATCATGAATCCAGAATTGCTGCTAGAATCCCAAGACTCGTAAGTTAGGGTGCCCGTTGCATTGCTAAGCTGGAGAATGTAACCTGTAGCATCACTCAATGTATCCCAAGTTAGGACGGGGCGTGTCTCAATTCCCAAGGAGTATTGGCCGACATCGTAGACGACTTCCAAGTGGTCTGGCGACAATAGTGAAACCTGTGCTGGCGAACTTGCATTGTTTGGATTGTCTACGTACTCGACGATCAATTCCGGTGCATAATCGCTTGAACCATCGGCCGAATTGAAGTAAATCGTACCCGCCCATGCGGTTTGCAGGGCCATGTTCATGACGCCGCTTCCCGACCATGCATTTCGAGCAATATTGGTGACATCCCATTCGTACCACACACCTGCATTGGTAGAGGTTGAGGTCATCGATGAGGATGAGGAACCATTACACTGCGTGTTTGGATTGTAGTTATTCCAAGTTACATTCGATTCACTAAATCCTGCACATTCGTGGATGGCGATGCTGTGTGCACCACTTCCTGCGATGCTCGATACGTACATACGCAAGGTGACCGAGGTCGGCAACATTGTAGCAGGATATGGATATTCAGCCAAATCAATTGACATCAAGCCAACTGCATCATGGGCAGAGTCGGCAGGGTCAAGCCCGACCGCAATCGAGGCTGAAGAACCAAAGTTGGTGGTCTGTCCGAAAGTGTTCGATGTGACATAACTGTCAGGCATTGTGGGCAACAGGCCCGTATCTTCGAATACTGCACCACGCTGCATTGAGACGCTGAAATTACCAGCACCATCGTCGCTCCCTTGTTCATCCGGGACACGCGTTTGGAACATGTTCGACCAGTTGCTGTAAACACCATTCTGAACAGCGCGAATTCGTAGATGATTCCAGTGATCACCTTGGGCTTCACTGGCCGGAGTCCACAATGTGTGATTGGTCAAATCGAACGTGGAGTTCATCCAGGTTGATGGGTCACTTGAGTCGTAAATCCAAGCGTCCATTGTGAATCGCTCACTCAAAGAGTGTTGAATTTGCCAAGCGTCGATTGAGCTGGAACTCGGGTGAGTCCATGTAGACCACAATGGATCTGTAGGCATCGGCCGCAATGAGTTCGCATCCCAAGCAGTAAAGGGTCCATTGGAGGTTAAGTTGCTGACCCATGTGGGTGCGGCAGGCATGACTTGTGTACCTGCGCGATATGTTAGTTTGAGGATGGGTCGAAGCGACTCGTAAATTCCCGTGGCATCCTCGTTAATGAATGCGTGGCGAGCGTAGAGATTCGGGTCTTCAGAGGCAAGCAACATGCTGAGAACGTCATTGCCACTGATGTGAGCTTGCTGCATCAATTGCGTAACGTTCCACGAATACCACCCGTTGCCACTAATGTTGGTGGATACCGCGGGTACATCTGCGTCGTTAGCACCGTAGGCTCCCGGACTCTGCCAGGTATTGTTGGTCCAACACTGATTCCACGTCACTGTACTCTCAACCCAGTTGCAGTGAACACTGGAGAGGGATACATCGGTGTCATAGTTGCTCGACCCACTGATTCGGTACATCTCGAGATGTGCTTCAACCACTTGCCAAGCATCACCATCCATAATGGGGACGTTGGAAATATCAAATCGCAACAATGAGCGTGATTCATGACCCGCGTTGGAGCAAGCCGGCCCACCGTTGGACAGTCCAACCGAGAGGTAACTCGAACTGGAACCGTATGCTGCATTAGGGTTGCATGAATCGATGTATGCTCCTTCTGCAACATCATAGGCATTCGTTGCAGAGTATGCATTCCCGTTGGTGAGTTCCACCCAATGATCGGTCGAGTTGATTGAATCACCAATGTCATTCGGAATGATGAAACTCTCAACGGTGGAACGCGGACCCATCATCCAGTCATTCACGGGCTGAACGAACCAAGAATACATTGAATCATGACTTGCTGCGAAGGCTCCGACTTCCAAATAAGAGAAATTTTGCAAATCGAATAGAGTCGGGTCATAGTAACTGTCAGCACAACCAACACCATCCCAAATGTCTCCATTCTGGATTGCACAAATCATCCAGCCATCGACATTGCTTTGACCAGAATATGACCAATTGAATTCTGGACCATCTCCTGAAGTCATCACCGGATGTTCCCAGAGAATATCCCCATTGGCGGGGCCAATCAGAGTGGCTGGGGCGGTGGGGAGTGCGGCTGTTCCATTCATCCATTCGAGGCGCAGAATGGGTTCATTGGCCTCGAATTGTGTTTCGGTACTGTGCAAAACCAGTTGATCACTTGAATACATCTCAGCACTAATCATCAATCCAATGGAATCGTCACCACGTGCAATCGCCGCTTGAGCTGCTGCGGTGAAATCCAGCGGTAGTTCAACACTATCGGAGACATCGTACTCGATGTAACTCCACTCAGCCCGATCTAGTGCGCCTTGCGCACCGACCGACGACCAGTTGTTCACTCCATCGTACGTCAGACCGGTTGCAGATTCGTCCCAATCTTGTAGAACTTCAAACATCGCAACTGAAGGCGTCGATGAATTGTTGGTTGCGACTTCAAAAATCAACTCTGCTCCTGTCAGACGAGCATTCGATGGAATCGGCAATGCCCCTGTCCCATTGAGTGGAATCTCAATCAGCGCACTGGATGTTCCTGAGATGAACAGTGTTCCATCCGAGGCGTGAGTATCGTTTTGGTAATTTGAATCCCAAGAAATCCATGTATCGGTAAATAATGGTAAACTGCCATCCGATAGTACATCGCCATGACCCACTTCTACTGCATACCAAGTATCACCCAGGTGTTGTCCGCTGGACACGTCCAAATCGGGGATGACAAAATTATTTCCAGCCGTCCACAACCCGATTTGACCGGTCGCGGAGATGCCTCGGACTCGCCAGAAATAGGATTCTCCCGAAGTCAAATTGCTGTTGAATGTAAACGACGTGCCACTGAAATCACCGGTATCAATCCAAGACGAGTACGTCTGAAGTGCGCTTGTGGAAAAACTGGAGTCTTCGTCAACTTGTACCTGCCAGCCATTGGCCGCAGTAACCCCGGTTTCATTCCACTCTAGCGTCGGTGTTTGATCCACCTCGAAGGTGTAATCTCCACTGAGAATCCATTCCCCATTGGCTGGAATCAAGTCGACTGGAACATTCGGAGCTGCATTCGAACCATTGGTGTAAACGATGACAAGTTCGGGCATGGACCCACTTCCTCGATCGTAGAAAGAAACCGCGTTCCAACTCGATGATGTTAGGATGAAATCAATTTGTGAATCGGTTCGCATTGCGCTTTGAACTGCAGCAGTGACGTTCCATTCATACCAGGTGTTGCTGGCTTCAACGCTCACTGTATCTAGAGCTTGGACACGCTCAGTTCCACTGGCACCCGGAGCGTTCCAGGGTGTGTTACCATCTGTGGTATTCCAAGTTGCAGTTGATTCATCCCAATCATGCTCACTACTCTCATACATGGTCATGGGAATTGAAGACAAACTGATTCCAGATTGTTGGAGGGTACGAACTCGCATCATGGCTGAAACAATCGCTAGGCCTTCAGGCATTGCGTGTGAATGCAAATCACAACTCAACAGAGCGACTTGGCTGCTAGAGATGGTCAAATCCTGCCCGTCGAGATTCATCCCGGAAGCAGCACCACTTTCAAGTGTCAAATCCGCACACTCGGGCAGGGTCTCTCCAATGTTCTGTATCGTACCATTTCCATGTCGGTAACGCAACTCATGCTCTCCATTACCGAGAGAGGTTGAATTGATCTCTGAAATCAAAAAGGAATCTGCTGACCATGGTCCTTGTTCGCCGTCCTCAATCATCAGCATTCTCCATTGATAGGTCTCGCCCCAGTCCAAATTCCAATTCGAGGGGACTGTGAATTCACCGTTGGTCAAGTCGAAGCCAGTGTCTTCACGACTGTCAGCAGTGAACGGAATGGATTCACCAATTCCATCTCCGAACAGTTGGATGACTACATCGGCAGGGTCACCATTTGAATTGGATACCACTGAGGCATCCCAACTAAGGGTTGGATTAGTGGTGCTTTCCAAAGCCCATGAATTCAAATCCCAAGCGGCACTATGTGGCAACGGTGCTATTACATTCACTTCCGAAGTAGCTGTAGAATCTCCCCATGAATAGGTCAAATCAAGGTGGGGGCGGTAGGAAATGGGCTCGTCACCGGTTGCGATTTCGATTTCTTCACCAGCCAANCCNTTACCGACGACAATGAAATCAAGATCACCTGTGTGACCATTTCGCAAGTATTCCTGAACAAATGAAGTGGCATCAAAGGTGAGCGTAGAGGTCCCCGTTTGGTTGCCATTGACCGTACCCAGAATTGCAACTTCATCGTCAAGAGTACCTTGGCCCCCATTATCCCAGGTCAAGCCATTGCTCTTGTTGCTGTAATCAAGTTCAGCAAACACATGTCCCGTGTTCGAGTCCATCAACATTACAGAGATCATCGGTTCGCCGGTTCGATCGGTACGGCGCAGATTCAGGGTTGCATCGTGAATGGTGACATTGTCGTGAATGGGAACCTGTTCCATGTTGACGCGGATGAAGGCATGCATGTTGCCTTCATTGGAATTATTTGAATGACCAATTCTCATGCGAAAATCATCGTTGCCGTTGTATGAAGTATTTCCATCCATCACCCAAGTATCGTGTACAGTCCCAAATCCAAGGTTCATCGAATCATTGCGTAGGACAACTTCTGCCTGACCTTGCGCGTTGATTGTACCCAACTCGGCAGACAATCCAAAGTATCCAGAATCCCAAGGCCCAATGATTGAGTTGTTGATAGAACGCATTCTGAAATACACCCAAGTGCCGTTCAACAAATCAGCATCGTTTTCTGGAGTCGTGAACGCTTCATTGGACATCGAAAAATCACTAGAGTGCGTCCACGAATTCCACAATCGAGATTCATCTTCAATTGAACGGAAATCGGGACCTGATGACAACTGTATTTCAAGATGGCTTGAGGTCAGATTGTCCCACGTGATGGTAGGAGAATAATCCGGCCGAATGAGTAATTCAGAAGAATCTGCAAGAATCTCGCCATCGAGAGGCCCGTCAATAGAAACGCTACCTTGAGCTGGTGTTGAGGAAAGGGTATACTCGAAGTCAATGGAAGGATGGCGTGCAGAGTATCGGTGTTCGCTTGAAGCACAAACCACTGGCATACCCGCATTCGAGATCACGAGACTCATGTTGGTGTCACTGTTGCGTAGAGCTTCTTGAACTAAAGCAGTCACATTCAGACTGAATACTCGATAATTGCTGTTTGCAAAAGCAATGAAATCACCCGGCTCCCAGTGTCCACGATCTAAACCGACGCCATTCGCTCCTGCAACACTCCAATTGTAGCCGTTATCACTCTGATTGTGCGTTGCGTTCGATTCATCAAAATCAGTTAACAAACGTGCAGGGTAAAGAATGGTATCTGAACCCAGTTCACTGGCCGGCCAAGTCGACATTTGCTGGCATCGGAGTTCAAGGGTAGCATCACTGACAACAGCTGTGGAAGGGAGGACCCCCCCGTCTCCAAGTGTCAAGTTGATATTCATCAACATCCTTGCAGAAGTGTAATCGGTATACCCACTGACGAGAATGTTTTCTGCACTTCCATAATTCGTCGATGGTTGGCTTGAGTTGGTTTGAGCATCAAATGAAATCGAATCACTAGCCGAAATCAATCGGACCACTGGGGCCTCATCTAGGGCAGTTTCATTGTCAATCGCTTGCATCCATGTGCTCATTAGCATCAAACTCACCATCAGGATTGCTCCTGTTGTTGAACTCCAGTTTCTCGTTCCGCTCGTCATGGGCCTCACCTCCGCACGGCACGAACTACTGTTAAGGGGTTCCGGTGCATCGACCATACTACGTATGGTCAATGCAGGCCAAAAATGAGAGGAAATCACGAGTGGATAGGTTCATTGACGCCCGAGAAAAACCGGGTTTGATTCCGATGTCGAAGATGTGGGTTGAGAAGCATCGGCCCAAGACGGTTAGAGATATCCGTGGACAGGCTGCAACTGTAGANCGGTTGGCTGCCTATGGAGAAACTGGTTCATTCCCTCACCTCCTATTCGCGGGCCCACCCGGTACGGGAAAAACAACAGCCGCATTGGCACTTTGCTCAGATGTTTTCGGTGACAAATCCAAGGACAATCTCCTGGAAATGAACGCCAGTGACGAGCGTAAACTGGAAAGTATTCGAACAAAGGTCAAACAATTTGCCAGAACAAGCCCCTTGGGTGCAGATTTCAAAGTCATTTTCCTAGATGAAGCGGATGCCCTGACTGCAGACGCCCAGGGTGCATTGCGACGCATCATGGAACAATATGCCGAAACCTGTCGATTCATATTGTCCTGCAACTATTCATCAAAAATCATTGAACCCATACAATCGCGTTGTGCAGTTTTCAGATTCCGACCACTCGCGGATGATCAAGTTAGGATGCAAATCCAATCCGTTGCGGAATCAGAAAATATTCAATTGGATGAAGATGCTTGTGAAGCCATCGTACACGTGAGTTTAGGAGATCTACGCAGAGCAATTACAGCCTTGCAAGTCAGTGCCAGTTTAGATTCACATGTAACCCGTTCACTAATTTATGAAACCACAGCAACTGCGCCTCCAGAGGAATTGCATGGATATCTCCTCGCTTGCAAAGAAGACGGTTTTCACCCTGCCCGAAGACGTCTACGTGGCATACTGGATCAATTTGGGTTGGCCGGAACGGATTTGGTCAATCAACTGCACCGCGCACTCTATGATGCCGAGTTCCTGAGTGAGATTCAGAAACTTGAGTTGACTGAAATGATGGCAGAAATCGATTTCCGATTGGTGGAAGGTGGGGGAGAAGCCCTGCAACTCGATTCGATGACCGCTTCAATTTGCTCACGATTGAGTTAAACCCAAGCCGATGCAAGCAGATCAGCATGCTCTCGAGTGGCATCTTTGCACAATGCACTCGCCTTTTCTCGCAAACGGCTTTCATGGGTTTGTGATTGTATTCGTGCACGTCTTGAAGCGCGAATCCATGGCGCAAGCGGAGTCCAACACAACATGTCTGCTGCGACACCCATATTTCCGCGAATTACCCTATTGGCCATTGTTTCCATCATTTCTGTAAGCTTATCCAATGTGTTTTCGTTCAGCATTTTGCATCCCTCTGTGAATTACAGAGGCGGGGCATCCGAACCACCTTGATTTTCAAGAGAGGTCATCAAGAATGAAACTGAAAGTGAAGCAGTTGCCTGTTTATCGGCGAAAGTGATTACGGGGAAATCACGAATCGATGGGTTTCAGTCTCGACTAAATCCCAAGGATCGCCCTCTTGAGACAACTCGATCTTAATCGTGTATGAATTGCCGGATTCAAAGTTGACACCCTCAAGCGGAAGCAAAATTGGTACATCCGTCGATTTTTCTGCAACCGATGAAACATTAACTGAATAATTGGTCCATTGATTCGACATTGAACTGGCCACTCCGGTTCGATTCCAGACCTCTTGACCCGAACCTGTCCAAGTGATTTCCACGCGCACATCGACGCCCTCTGCATCGATGTTGTCCCGGACCGCAAATGCGAGAGCTAGATTGCGATCGTTTAGATTATCTGTTGAGGAGAAATCCCCGACTTTATGATTCCATTCAGGGTCATCCAAGTCGACCAACTTCACCTGCTCTGCAACCTCGGGCGGGGAGATGTCTGCAAGTGGAGGATTTACCAAAATAAAGCAGACTGCGAGCCAGGTGAAGGTGTAGAGGAATGTCGCACGGAACCAATTTCCGAAGGTATAACGGTCTGCGAATTTGCTCAAGAGAATCCTGTGCAACGGCGGGATTGTGAAAATCAACAATAGTGGGAGCGACCACAATACGCTTGCAGGTTCGCTCAGAGCAGGCATAACCAGATAACGCATGAGAGTGGCAATCAGAATTGCATAAGCGATTACAAGCCACATTGACGCGGCATCGGCTTTCTCTTTGATGACGTGATCTGCGGGGTCGAACGGCTCGGATCCGACCTTACCACCCGGACGCTTTTTGTCCCCGTCACGACCACCTCGACGGCGATCACTGGCTGCTGCAGCAGCCATTGCGGTGGACAGGTCGACCATGTTCCTCACCCCTTCGGGGTGTGAGCAGCCTATGATGGGTTCGGAAGAGCAGGTAGGCTCAAACACGAATGTAATCTCATTCTCAAGTGTAGTGCCGGGAACGGGGCTCGAACCCGTGACCTTCGGATGTCTCAGACATTTCGAGGTTTATCGCGCTCATTACTCCTTTGCAGGTATCCTATGAGTCCGACGCGCCACCAACTACGCCACCCCGGCAACGAAGGTGTCGACTTGACCAAGGAATATGAGTATATCCATTCAAGCAGACCGTTCGTTTGATGGAGTGGCTGCCGCCCCCAATCGCCATGGGTGGCCCAAATCAAGGTGACAGAGTGCGAATCAATGCATCCACCCCCGAAGGTTCAGTCACCCATGAAGGGATTCTACTTGCACCCGCCACTGGTGGGCACGTGACGGTCAAATTGGACAATGGTTACAATGTCACATTTCAACAATCTGAGATTTCTGACATGGAACTTATTGCTGCTGGCTCGGAGGTGGAAACCCGTTTGCAATCAACACCCTCGGAAAATCCAGACTTACCTGAGGTTTGGATTTTGCATACAGGTGGAACCATTGCATCCAAGGTAGATTATGTCACGGGGGCCGTCGCAGCTCGGTTTGAACCCGAAGAGTTACTCGATGCTGTGCCCGAACTTGCTCAGCATGCACGGATCCGAGCAAAGAAACTGGGCAACATGTGGTCTGACGATATTCGGCCACGCCATTGGAATGCAATGATGGCCGAAACGAAACGTGCATTCGATGCAGGTGCAGCAGGTGTTGTGATTACTCATGGAACGGATACGATGCACTTCTCAGCTGCGGCGGCTGCATTCTCGTGGTCCGGTGAGGGGAAAAGACCTCCTGGAAGAATCGTATTCACCGGATCTCAACGCAGTAGTGATCGAGGTTCGACCGATGGAACCGAAAATTTGCTGGCTGCAGTTCATTGGGCTGCCCATGGCCCGGAACCGTCCGGTGACAATGGCGATACCAGCGTCATTGTGATGCATGCAGAAAGTGACGATGGACTCTGCTCTGTACTACCCGGATGTGCCGCACGAAAATTCCACTCCAGTCGACGGAATGCATTCCAAACCATCAACGCGGAACCGATTGGAACCATTCATGTGGGACGAAATGGCGAATGTTCAATCAACACGTCTGTTCAACCCCCCACACGCGAAGTTGCGAACGAACCCCTCGAATTCAACGAGTCGATTCGAATTCTACAACTCATGGCAGGAGCCCACATGTTCGCTGACCAAATTGAATTGGCGCATCATTACGATGCCATCTTGTTCCATGGAACTGNCTTAGGTCACTTGCCAATTGAGGACCCCAATGGTGACAGTCCGGAAAATGAGGCCATGCGCGAGGCTCTGGAAAACTATTGTTCAAACGGAGGTGTTGCGGTAATGACAACTCAATGTATACACGGGCCCATCCACATGGACGTTTACAGCAAGGGCCGCGATCAGCAAGAGATTGGAGTTCTTGGAAACCACGCAACTCTAGGCCCCGATGCAGCATTGGTNAAATTGCACTTCTTGTTGTCNAGAGAACAAGACATTGAAGCTGGGTGGAATGCCAATTTATGCGGAGAGAACCATTCCTCAATTTCCAATTNAAAAATCGATTTTTNAATTGNTNAATTCACTANCGATTNNACCGCTCTAATCAAAGACCGCTCTCCTTAGGAGAGCGCCATGGGCGACAAGTCAGAGGATTTGGCTTGGCGGCGCCAGCAAGCTGTTTCCGGAGGGGGTGCGCAGCGAATGGATGCATTACGTTCTGCAGGGCGAGGCACTGCGAGAGAACGAATTGATGCTTTGCTAGANCCCGACAGTTTCATTGAAATCGATGCATTGGTTTCTCATCGCAATCGAGAAGGNAANATGCACATGCANCCACAGTTCGGCGATGGTGTGGTCGCAGGGCACGGGACTGTCGANGGAAGAAGNNTATTCTGCTTTAGNCAGGANTTCACCGTTTTCGGTGGATCAATGGGGGAAATGCATGCAAACAAGATCTGCAAGGTGTTNGANATGGCTGAACGTGCACGNGTCCCAATCGTATGCATCTGGGACGGAGGTGGACAACGTGCCCATGACGGGGTACATTCATTGGCAGCTACTGGAGTGATGCTGGATTATTTTGTCGCATGTTCTGGTCGCGTCCCCATCATCAGTGTGGTTTTGGGTCCAGTGGTTGGTGTATCCGCCTTGGCTGCTGGATTGGCTGATTTTGTGATCTTGGGNGAAGAGAACGGGCAATTGTTCCTTTCAAGCCCNTTGGAAACTGAAGAAACCGCAAGTGGTGAGATGACCAATGAAGANGTCGGAGGTGCACAAATGCACGCATCTCGTTCCGGCGTCTGTTGCTTGACTGCTGCCGACGAGGATGATGCAATGGAAATTGCCATCGAATTACTCTCATTCTTCCCCGATTACTGTGGCGCAAGCCCACCTTTCCTCGATTCTGGAGACCCTACCGATCGAGATTGTCCAGAACTTTCCAGTCTCGTACCCGACGATAGTAACAGACCCTATGACATGGTCAAAGTCATCCGTGAAATCGTCGATGATGGGCACTTTGTGGAATTGTTTCCGATCTATGCTGAAAATATCGTCGTCGGTTTGGCACGGCTGGGCGGGAATTCAGTCGGCATCATTGCCAATCAACCGAAGGTCTTGGCCGGTTGTCTAGACATTGATGCAAGTATCAAGGCTGCTAGATTCATTCGAACATGTGATGCATTCAATATCCCGTTACTCTCATTGGTCGATGTCCCTGGATTCTTACCGGGAACCGTCCAAGAATGGGGAGGTATTATTCGCCATGGTGCCAAGATGCTCTATGCCTACGCAGAAGCAACTGTTCCAATGATGACTGTTGTCACCCGAAAGGCCTACGGCGGCGCATATCTAGCCATGGCTTGCAAGCATCTCGAAGCGGATTACAATGTAGCTTGGCCAACCGGAGAATTGGCTGTTATGGGTGCAGAAGGGGCCGTGAATATCATTCATCGACGTGAACTAAAAATTGCTGATAACCCTGAAGAGAAACATGCGGAACTGGTCGAGGATTANAAGAAAAAATTCGGCGACCCTTACGTTGCGGCAAGAAACGGATGGCTTGATGATGTGATNGANCCNAACGAAACACGGCTTCGACTNATTCGGGCACTAAACAGTCTNCTGACGAAGAGAGTNTGGCAACCACCGAGGAAACACGGCAACATCCCACTTTAATCGAAATCCACGAATTCCATTTCCAGTTCATCTAATTCATCTTCAGTACCCGCTACAGAATTCGGATTTGTAGATCCGAGCATTTTTTCCATATCGTCCTTTGACAATGTGACNATCATGTACAGCCCGATTAAGGCAACTACAGCCCCTACGACGATAGACAAGACAACCCAAGTCGAAATTGGACCGGAATCGGAATTGGGGTCGACGACGGGGAGGATTGAATCATCCTCAGCATCAGATGTCGGGACAGGAACGGTGTGGTAATACGTCTTCGATTCTGACCAATTCCCATTCTCAAAGACACGTGCTTCCAAACGATGTGCACCGGGTTCAAGATCCTGCAAGGGAACCTCGATTTTACATTCCCAATCTTCTGGATTTTGTGCATTGGGGTCGCTGATGATGCAGTTTGTATTCGCATCCTCCCACACGGCCCCATCCCATCGAATTTGAACGACCCACGGCGTAGTGTCATCTGGATCGTGAATGGCTACAATGAACTCGGCATCAAGAGGGGTCTCGAGTGGACCCCATGTCAATTGAATTGGGTCATTGACCCCCATGACCTCAAATTCAATTGGGGCAGTGAAATTTCCGTCTACGCTGATTGCGGTCAAGTACCAACCGTCGGCGAGACCCGTCCAATCATCTGAAGGAACAATCCGAAGAACGTGAGTCAGTACTGCGACATCCAAGTGCTGGTGTGAACCACTCACTTCAAACGTCAACTCATCACCATCTTCATCCCATCCCAGTTCGGAAAGAGGAATTTCCAAGGGCGTATCTTCGACGACCAAAACTCGGGTCATGTTGATTCTTGGGGCNTCCGGAACTGGACCAACATGGATCTCAATGTTCGCTTCAACAGGTGAACTAGTCCCATCCCAAACATGAACCTGAATCGTAGTATTTCCATACCAATTTAGCCATGGAAGAATGGCCACATTGTGTTCCGTCCAGTTGAGGTCCAAGCCCATTTGCGAAGACGCATTGAGGATCGTGACATTGGCGCCCTCTGGATCTTCAAAATACGAAGTGATATTGTACACAAATGCTTGGGTATCTTCATCCATTTCTACAGACGGGAATTCATCAATTTGAACAACAGGATCATCCACTGGAACCACGACTGCACTCAGATTAAACTGCGAGAAGTATGTGTCATCGTAACGATCACGCACGGTAATGTTGAGAATTTCAGTGCCATTCCATTCTGGCAACCCTGTGTGGTCACAAACAACACTGATTGACTCAAGGTAGCAGTGAATTTGGTTGGTACTCGGTGGGTGTGGTGCCAGTTCAACCAAGGGTATGGTGCCATCGGGATCGACGATGAAATCAGAGTAGGGGAGGCTTGCCGAACCATGTTGTGGTATCAGAATTGAAGGCAAAGGGGAGGCCCTCTCGGGGATTCGATTCTCGCGATAGAAATCGATACTCATGTAGGAAGGCATGCCATACCAGTCGACATCCACTCGAATCGAGCGATTCCCCGGCGGGACTCCTTCAGTTGGTACCTCGCAATAGGTCGATGAATGAGTGCCGTTTTCAACAGACGAGGTAAACACACCTGTAGAGTTAATCTCGAAATTGGCATAATCCGCAGGATCCCACCAATCACCACCCTCTTCGATTGTACAACGTACTGTGGTACCAAAGGGGAGCTCGCCATTACGGTGTGTGAGTTTTGTTGTGAGTGAAACCAATCGACCCATGTTGCCTTCAAACTCATTGATATCTGAAGTATTGGCTTCGATGGGCATGAATCGTGCACTTGACAAATCCTCGTAGATATACGCGTCAGAGTCAGANGGTGCTTGCCAATTGGACTCACGNTTGGTGGCTTGAAGCCATTGTTCGTGCTCACCTTTNAACATCAAATCAAGGTAAGGCAANATGTGGTTNAGCGCGTGNTCATGTTGGTACGATCNGTTCATGGTTGCCGTGCCATCATTGAATCCATCCCACCAACCCGATTCGTCTTGATACTGGACATGGTTAGCACCAACAACTGACATGTAGTGCCATGGAATTGATTGGTCGTCCAGCCATTGCTCCACATTGGTGTTGGCCTTGGCCAAGTTGTCTAAAGTGCCGGTGAGGTACAACCCCATTCCAGGTTGAGGAGAGGGACCCAACAATTCGTCTGTGATGTCCGTGTTGACATTTTCTAGACCCAATGCGACGAGAGCCGTGGGCAATGGCAACGATATGAATTCGCTCCAAGCTCCAGACAAAATCATCTGGCATTGTGCTGCCTGTTTGGCCCCTAGCCCATGCCCGCCAAAACCCCAATGGTGTAAATCGAAAGCATCGCGCATGTTTTCGGGATCCCCTTCAAAACTCCCATTGTTGTGATTGTATTCCAAACGATACCACAAATAAAGAATCGACAAACATTGATTCTGCGTTTCGGCAGAATTCCAATCGGGTGGCAGAACAACGGTGATGTATCCTGCTTTGGACAAGTGTTCGCCCAACCAATCGTACTGATCATTCGCTTCACCATCAGCACCAATCCAAATGAGTAATGGATACGGCCCAGAGGTGTTGTCGATGGGTTGCGCCGTACCCGGAGAAGTTGAAGGATAGTAGATTTGGCCAAAATGTGTCACATTGTTTTGATCAGACCAAACCAAATTTTGTGAACTGGTGTTGAAAGTTTCTTCTTCGAAGACTTCACTGAAGTTTGAATTGGAAGCGCTACTTGCTTGACTTGAACACAGTAGCAGTATGCAAAGAATCAGCGCCTTTCGGAAAGTCGCCATCGTGGTTCGTGTATCGACGGTCACACTTGAATTGACCGATAGAATGTTCAATCCGCCCTAAGGGCGGATTCCAATTGATTCAGCCACGTCATCGTCTGGCCCAACCCCGGTAACTCTTCGACCACCGAAGGGGCAAACAAATCCGCCCATGCACACAGATGTTGTGCCGCAAGCAACCACCGGCCATCAAGACTGGTTCCTGTGTCAGTTTGTGCAACAAGCTGTTCAACCGACCCTGAATGGTATGAGGATACCAAGTGTAAATCAGCCGATACTGATGGANTGGAAAGGGGTTCACCTGGATTCAAATCAAAATCAATCAACAATCGTTTGCCAACATGATCGACGACCGCATCTCCTTCGATCAAATGTCCTGCCCATGGTCCTCGATTGCCCAATGCTCTGCGACCCCCTGAAGACCAAATTTTGCCGTCATTCTGGGCCCAAGCCACAGCACTTGAGCGGGCCGCCCCGCCCCCNCCATGCATGCAGAGAAGAGGNGACTCGATACCCTGCTTACTGAAATCGAAACCAAAGTGTGTTGCAACGGCAACCAAACCACGACCATCTGTCCCTGCGCAATACCAATGACTTCCATTCCATCTCAACTGGTTGACTGAACCATTTTCAAGGCTAGAATCGATTTGATGCACCCCTGAACGAGTCGACANCATGTGCTTGAGAGGACTTGTGATTGAAATCCATGATTCAGTGTCNCCTCTAACCGTTTTTCGAGATTCGGAAGGGCCCTTCACAAACGATTCTCCAAAAGGTGTAAGNTCTNATCNGGGTTGAACATTCATCGATACNACTTCATCTGCAATTTCAAGCAATTTAGTGAGTGATTTNNGGTTGGAAAGATCGCCATACAATCGGTTACTGATTTCAACATTCGTCGGACTTTTCGATACCCAAGCCCAGGCCATTGGACCATTCAAATCGGTTGATTCCAACAGGTGCATCTCGGCAATCTCAAGATCCACCCCTTGGTTCCTCAAGTGTGAGGAAACCAGTGACATCAGAAGCGGAGAGAGTGTGTGATGAATTGGTTTGCCAGCAACGGCATATCGAATTCTCATGCGCCTCATATGGCCGTGAATGTCTTCCTTCACAAAACAAACGGATGCGCACCTACGGTGCGAATTCCCATGAATGCTTGAATACCGGGAGCGAACCAGCCTGTTCATGGCCACTGACCTTGAGATTGCACATGCTGCTTCACCGGCACCGATTGAAGAGATTGCTTGGAAGATTGGAATTGGTGTTGATGAATTGATTCCGATGGGCCGTGGGATGGCTAAAATCACATGGGATGGGTTGAAGTCAAAATTTGAAGCCACAAGAGGAGCCTATGTATTGATCACAAGTGTCAATCCTACACCCTTTGGTGAAGGCAAAACAGTGACAACCATCGGATTGACACAAGCACTGAATCGAATCGGACAAAACGCAACATGCACCTTACGAGAACCGAGCATGGGTCCTGTTTTCGGGATCAAAGGTGGTGCAGCAGGTGGTGGAAACAGCCAGGTACTACCCATGGAAGCCATCAATCTCCACTTTACAGGAGATTTGCATGCCGTCACAAGTGCACACAACCTATGCTCGGCAATGTTGGACAATCACATCTATTTTGGAAATGAATCTGACATCGATACCAATCGAATCCTGTGGCCTNGAGTCATCGACATGAATGATCGTGCATTGCGAAATGTTGCGATTGGTTTGGGGGGTCCGAAAAATGGTGTTGCTCGAGAGGAGCGATTCGATATCACTGCCGCTTCTGAAGTGATGGCAATTCTCGCTTTGGCCTCAGATTATGCTGACTTGCGACACAGACTGGGTGAAATTGTAGTTGCCGAAAGTCGATCAGGATACCCGGTCAAAGCCGATGACATTGGTGCTGCTGGACCCATGGCGCTCTTACTCAGAGAGGCTTTCTTGCCTAATTTAGTTCAGACCATTGAAAATGATCCTGCATTCATTCATGCAGGGCCATTCGCCAATATTGCTCACGGAAATTCAAGCATAATCGCAGATCGGATTGCACTGGGCGTGGCAGATTATGTCGTTACCGAAGCCGGATTTGGTGCAGATATGGGCGCGGAGAAAATGATGCATATCAAGGCCGCAGCGAGTGGAACACCACCAGACTGTGTGGTCGTGAATGTGACTGTTCGTAGCATGAAGATGCACGGTGGAGGATTTAGCACAGGAGGAGGCGCAAGACCTCGCCCTGAAGAAATCGCAAAGGAAAATGTCGAAGCGGTTCGATCAGGCGCTTCGACCAATTTGGCAAGACACATTCGAAATATGTCCCGATTTGGCGTCCCAGTGATTGCAAGCGTGAACATCTTCCCGACAGATACCGATGCTGAAGTACAAGCCTTACTCGATGAGGCAAAGAAGGCTGGAGCCATGGATGCTGTCATCTCCAAAGTCCATGCGGAAGGTGGAGAAGGTGGTGCAGATTTGGCTCGAGCAGTGGTCACTGCATGTCAATCACATATTGCCGATGGACGACCATTCGAACCTCTGTTCGGACCCAATGCTCCTCTCGAAGAGAAGATTTTGCGAATTGCCACCAATGTCTACGGTGCAGCCAGTATTGATTTGGCACCTAAGGCTTTGAAGGAATTGAAAACACTGCAAGATTGGGGATATGGAAACCTAGCGGTTTGCATGGCCAAAACNCAATACTCATTTTCCCATGAAATGAAGGAACTGGGTGCNCCAAGTGGGTTCACNCTCCCCATTCGTGAACTCCGCTTAAACGCCGGAGCNGGATTCATCGTCGCAGTTTGTGGTACAATGATGACNATGCCNGGGCTNCCAAGAATCCCTGCCGCAGAAAACATGGACATGGACGAAGATGGGAATCTACTCGGAATGTTCGGTTGAGATATTCAATCAAATATCAACTCAAGGTGTCTGAAATGCAACAGATGAAACGGATGGATGACGGAGTTCGTCTCCGCGTTCAATTCGAAGACGATTTNTGGGTNCTCAATCAGATGATTCGCCCGGGTTGCAAAGTGGGAATGATGGGTTTTCGACGCGACCAAAGTACTGGTACTGAGGCTTCAGGCCGAGCAAAATCAGCNGACAGAAAGCCGATGTGGATTGTCTTGGATGCCGAAACCACAGAATTCCAACCGTTTACTGACAACTTACGAATTCACGGNATCATTTGTGAAGCNAAGATGGACAAAGGTAGCCATCACACACATGCTGTTGGNCCCCGNGATGAAATTGAAATTTCATGGTTGGGAGGAATACCCGAAACCGATCAAAATCTATTGGCTGAATCTCTCCAAGAAGGTGGACGAGGTCGCGTCGCCATTGCAGTGGTCGAAAGTGACGAAATCATGCTCTTTGAAATCGCCCAGCATGGGATGCGTCAAGTTGGGGACACCTTTACACTCCGAGGTGGTGGAAAACGTGAAGCAAAGTCAGCTGAGATACGCAAAGAATTCCTAGTCAAAGTAGCCGAACAGGCGTCAAAAGCCATCTCTGTCGAAATGCCCGTGGTCATTTGTGGACCGGGGATGGCTCGTGAGCAATTTGAAACCCATCTCAAGGCAACCGGAGCAGGACATCGAATCTTGAACGTAGCCACCAGCATTGGTGGGCGTTCTGCCGCCAATGAAGTCATGCGAGAGGGCACAGCAGATGCAATGCTTGGTGAATTTGCAATGGCCAAGCAGGCTAAATTGATTGAAGAGGGTTTGAAGCGTATTTCGACTCGAGGTGCGGTCGCGTATGGTCGAACGGAACTTGAGAGCGCTGTTGAACAAGGGTCGATTGAAACCCTGATTATCGAAGCGGGTCTATTGCGCAGCGAATCATTCTGGTCAGAAACGGCTGCAAGTATACGTGCAAATGGTGGCCAAGTCGTACAAGCCAGTGCAGATCATGATGCTGGAGAAGAGCTCATGGGACTTGGGGGCGCAATTGGTTTGTTGAGATGGAACTTGGAATAGTTTGAGACCCTCTATCTCCTGCGAACTTCATGGCCGCTCCNCCAGGACGCATTGTTTGCTTNGGCGAAGCCATGTTGCGAGAATCTGCTGGAGTGGTTACACCCGGTGGTGCTGAGTTCAACGTAGCTTGCGCATTGGCTCGAATTGATACCAGTACGGCTTGGGTTAGTGTACTACCTGAACAAGAAACGATCATNGAATCTGCGGCGATTGANGCCGGTGTTTACCTCGAACTCCAGCGCTCAAGCAAAGATGTGGGCCGCTATACTGTCAATCTAGAGAACAAATCTGTTTCCTATGATCGGACTGAATCAGGATTCGCGCATCTGAATCCGAGAGATTTTGATTGGAGAACACTTCTCAGTGGAGCACGATGGTTAGTCATGAGTGGAATTACACCGTTGCTTGGAGATGGACCCCGTTCAGCATGGGGGGGTGCGCTGACCTTCGCTGAATTGGATGGAACGCTGATTGCAATGGACCTCAACCACCGCCCTGGATTGGGCTCCATTGATGCATTGTGGGAAATCATACGCCCTCGGATGCGAATGTTCAATGTCTTGATTCTTTCAGCCGAAAGCCTTTCCAAAATTGCTGTAATTGAGGGAATCAATAAACCCGAAAATTACGAAGAAAATNTCGAAGCTTTAGCTGAACTTCGACGACGTTTCCTCATCCCGCACTTGTGTTGTACATTCAAGCGACCCGAGACGGATGGAACTCAAAGGCGCTGGTCTGTTGTTGCCCATGCGTTTGGTCTTGACTCAACTGAACAAGATGCCATCATCCACACCCCCGTTGAAGCACTTGGCGGAGGCGATGCTTGGCTAGCAGGATTTCTCGATGCGCTCAGTGAGCATGGACACGGCCCCATATCTCCATTGATTGGTGCGATGCGTGGAGATTTACTAGCGGCCTTGAGTCAGAGAACAGCAGGAGATGTTTCGCTGGTCAGCCGAGGGGAACTTGATGAGTTTGAAGAGCAGCGTAAATGGAACCGATCAGAGAACCGTACCCTAACAATAAGGTGAGCAATTGAGTCCATTGATCTCAACAAAAAATCGCTTGAAGGAAGCGGGAATCATTGCCATCCTTCGTGGTGAAAATCCTTCATTGATGTTTCAACGAGGAGTCGACTTGGCCAACATGGGATACTCGGCGATTGAAGTCACACTCGACAGTAAAGAACCACTGCAAATCCTTCAGAAATTGCGAGCTGCTCTGCCGGATTCTGTTCTACTCGGAGTCGGGACAGTTCTTGATCGAGAACAAATTGAGGATTGTGCAAAAGCCGGGGCTACCTTTGCTCTGTCACCCGTATTCCCGGAAGGCATGATTGAAGATTGTCATGCAAACAACATGCTAGCAATCCCAGGAGTCAGCAATCTCGCAGAGCTAAACATCGCACAAAANTCGGGTGCAGAACTCGTCAAACTCTTCCCATCAACTGAATGGAGTCTGGAGCAATTGGATGATGTCGATATCCCNTGGATACCTGTCGGTGGAGTGGACCAGAATTCAATTTGGCCTTGGCTTGAATCCGGTGCATGGTGCGTCGGCATGGGTTCGAATCTGTGTGGTTCAGACTTGAAGCAAGACGGAACAGATTCCAACGATTGGGTCGAAAATGAGGCGCAGCGAGCACGGGACATATTCATGGAACTCCAACGTCGGCAGACGGTTACGTGACCACGATTCGTTCTGCTGTTTGTGTGCGGTGCCCCCCACGTTGGTTGATGCTTCGAGTCGAAACCNATGATGGTGAAGTGGGTTGGGGTGAGGCGATTGGGGACTTGCACCANGAGGTTGAACAAGCNTTAACNGCAATTGGGGAGCGAGTTGAAGGAAGTTCGATTCATGACATCACNCACNTCATCGGAATTCAAAGGAAAAATCGCTTTTGGCGAGATGGCCCGGTTTTAGAAACTGCACTTTCAGCCCTTGAAATGGCACTTTGGGACCTAAAGGGAAANCTGCTAGGAGCACCGGTTCACGATTTACTCGGAGGTCGTGTACGCGAGCGCGTACGCGTGTATCGAAATCTTTGGGGTCGCAATCCAGAAGAATTTGCAGATTCCGCTAAAGAGGCAAAATCCAATTCCATGACTGCAGTCAAGGTGAGCCCTGCTGGACCGACCCCCGATGTGATCTCTAGAGTTCAGTTGGATGAAATGGAGGCCGTTGTCAGTGCTGTGAGAGACGCGGTTGGACCCGCGGTGGATCTCGCCATCGACTTNCACGGCCGGTTGACTCCTGCGGCATCACGTAGAGCGATTCACGCGCTGTCGAAATATGACCCATTCTTCATTGAAGAGCCATGCTTGCCCGATGGTAGCGCCTCACATTTGGCTGATTTGCGAGCCCTGCGAACTGCACAACCTGTCGCCATTGCTACAGGTGAGCGTTTGCGTAGTGCTCATGCCTTTGCTGAGCACCTCCTACCTTCTCCCGTGGTGGATATCATTCAACCGGATGTGAGCATGGTGGGCGGAATTCGTGCGAGNNTAGAGATTGGAGCAATGGCGTCGGCAGCACAGGTTGCAATGGCACCACACTGTCCCTACGGCCCGGTCCAATTTGCCGCCTCCATGCAAGTGGCTGCGACTAGCCCCTCGCATTTGATTCAGGAGTTCCAATCCCTCGGAGGAGCCGGCTCGGGCGGAGGTACGCCAGGAGGTGGACAAAATTGGGCCTTCGAATTGCTATCTCAACCGTTTTCCATTGAAAGAGGCCATGTCGAAATTTCTTCTCGCCCAGGATTGGGCATCGAGGTAATGGAAGAGCGCATTGAGGAACACATGGACATGTGGAACCCTCATCCCCCTACCGTTTGGAGTCATCCAGATGGAAGTCATGCTGAGTGGTAATCAGCCCAACATGGTTTCAGGATCACGGCCACCAATCCACGCCAGTATGGGAGTGGCCAATAGGACGGGGAAACCGAGCAGAACACCCACGGCCTCACCGTATTCGTGGGTAGTCGATATGGTGTCAGAGGTGAACTCCACCATCCCATCATCCGGATTTGTTGAAGGGATAATCAGATGATATGCCGTCACATTAATTCTGAATGATGCCTGATGAACAAATTGTAGCCCAGCATTACAATTGGTATCGGTCATCTCAACCTTCAATGTCCATGTACCTCGACCATGACCCCACCAAATTTCTCTTGTGATTTGATCTAACTGAACTAGAAGTGCTTCCTCTGATTCAAATCCGGTTAGATTTGTTGCTTTCGAATCAAAGGAAATGTCCATACTTCCTTCCCAATCATCTACAATGAAACCCGATTCATTGGTTCCATCTGAAAAGTTGCCTCGATCAGGCATTGAGAATGTGGTGGTCCAAACAGGCTCGCCAATTCCAAAGCAATTGTGATTTTCTAATTCAACGCTGAAATATCCAAGGAAAACACCCCCTTCCGTGGTCGGAATATCAATTGTGGCGAGAACATTGCCTCCGGTGGTAATGGTATTGGCTGTTTCAAAGGTAATCGATGTTTCATTCCATCCAAGAAGATCCCAATTTTCTGTCGTTTCTTCCGATTCCCAGTTGAGCAATACAAACGGACCGGTGAATAGCGCTACGGAGATGATGAGGCCGGCCATTGCTGTCCCCAATGCTAAACGGCGGCGAGAGGCTTTGTCCACGGGGTCAACACCCCATGGCATACCAGCCAACTTGGTTTGCATCTTTGATATCTCTTCGCGAATGTCAAGTGTATCTTCGCCATATTCGTCTCCAAGCTTGAGCTTGTGGAATTGGCTGAGACCAATCATTGGACCCAGACAAGCCAATAGGAAAATCAGCCAATATGCACCATTGGTTGCGTAGATTAGGAATACTCCCAAACCAAACCACACAAAGGTCGCTGCGACTGCTTGTGTGGTCTGATACAGTGCCATATGCGTTGGCCCCAAGCGAGGGTCGCTGACTTCCGCCCAAGTGGTGATGAAAGTGAAGATGAGCCAATCGGTAATCATCAATGTCGGCATCCACATGATTAGAAGAGCAATTTCAGGAGCACCCACGAACATCATTCCACTCAAGCCTAGATAACAGGCCACAGAACCCATGGCTGACCAGCGTAGAACCTTGGCACGACCATAGTAGTCCGAAAGCCAGGGACCTAAAAGACCCAGATAAGTAGCGAAAATGAAGATATTAGCCCAAAGAATCGCTTCCCCTGCATCAAAACCTAGAACATCGCGCATGTAGAACATGAACATGCCCTCGAATCCGTCGCCCAAAGGAATGAGGAAGCAAAGGAACAGCACAATCCAAGCAGTTCTTGTTCGCATTGCTGCAAGCATTCGATTCATGATCGTGCTCGATTCAGGGAAAGCAAGGTCTGCATTCTCAATGGCGTCTTGCATGGTCTTTGCAACTCGGATTTTCTTCTGCGAATCAGGGCCCCGAATCGCCTCACCTTCTTTCATGACGAAGGTGATGGCAACCGCAAACAATGCTGTCACCATGGCCGTGATGAGACCAATCATCTGAATGGCGTCCCAATCGGTAGCACTACTTTCGACAAATGGGCTTGAATTCGATGTCAACCAACCCATTGCCAGCAACAAAATGTGGCCTCCACCACGGTATGCGAGATTGATTCCGGAATTGAATCGACCCAGTTTGGGAATGCTTTCTGCCATCATCCCAGCAACGGCTTGTTCTGCAAACAAGCGGGGAATTAGAGCAACAAACGTGACGCCTACGAAGACCCATGTTGCCGTCCGGATGTCAATGAAAAGAAGTGGAACAACCAAGACGATATGTAAAATGGTCCCAAGAAGAATCCAACTTCTTCGACGACCCAAGGGTAGGTTGACAAAACGCTCGACGGGTTGTGCCCATACCAGCCTAAGGAAAAATGGAATCTTTAGCAGCATCACTGCGAGTGCAATATCCTTGATTGGGAGTTGGAATTCATTGTTCGCAACCGTCCCAATCCAAAGGCCGACGAAGGCATAAGGAAGCATCAGACCAAGATAGAAGATCACCACCCAAATATCGCGGAAAAAATCCTTCTTGCCCAAATCAACCCATCCGGACTTGAGACCACCGGATGGCGCGAGTTCCGCCTCAAGGACGTCGGACATCGCGCGGCCTACGGCCGCGATTCAGTCATGAGTGTGACGGATGTCGCTTCGGAAGCAAACTCTTGACTGAGAACCGCTTCGACGGGCTATGCGTGTGGCGATTACGGGGTCCGCAGGTCTGATTGGAGGCATTGTGTATGACCACCTTGCTGAATTGGGCCATGACGTCATCGGAATCGATCGTCCGTATTCTGATTGGTTAGAAGCTGGAAGAAATACAGAGGATGAAAATGCAAGAAATCGTGTTGAGATTGAAATGGATTTAACCATGATTTCTGATGAAGAATTGATGGCGACTCTCGAAGATGTCGAATGTATCATCCATTTGGCTGCAGATGCCAACCCTTCCAATGATGACGACTCGATGATTCGCAACAATATCGAACCCACAACTGCAGTATTTAGGTGCGCAAAATTGGCCCAAGTGAATCGCGTGATTGTGGCCTCAAGTGGATTGGCGCAAGTTGGCTTGGAACCACTCTTTGCCAAAGGTGGCCCCATGCATGGCAGGCTGATTCAAATCGAAGATGGAATTGCGCCAACATCAACTTATGGGGCCTCGAAAATCTACGCAGAAGTCTTGGCCGAAATGTATGCTCGAATTCATGGGATTGAAACTATCGCAGTTCGGATTGGAACTGTGATTCCTAACGAAGAGGAACATTGGGCCCGAGGTGGTCGTTTGCAGGCCACGGCATTTCTCGCGGAAGACGTACGTCGATTCTTCCAAGCCGCTGTAGAAAACCCACTGGGTGGATACCTGCTTACCTCGGCACAGTCAGACTCTCCAGGACGTTTTCTCGATTTAGAGCCTGGACAATCTGTGTTGAATTGGACACCGATAAAATGGCCGGACAACGCAGAGAACGTGCAATGAACCTGTTTGCCATCCGCAGTCTATGCTCGGAGGACAGACACTGGGCATCGATGTTGGGAGTACGGCCACCAAAGTCGTTCTACTGAATACTGACTCCTCTTGGGAAATGCATGAATGGTCGTCCAAGGATGATTTGTGGTCAAACTTGCGAACATGGCTTCAATCAAAGGATACACAAATCACGCGCGTTGGAATCACCGCACATGGGCCCTCTGCCATCGTAATCCGCGATGGGGATCTCTGTGGTAGGATCATTCCTTGGCATGAACCGTTACCAAAGGACTGCGAGCGACCCACCCAGGGTGCGCACCAGTTGCCCCAAACCCGAGCGTGGGTGCCTTCACGTCTTGCACAATGGGAAACCGAGTTTGGAGCAATTGACGGTGGGATTGCAATTCAACTCAAGGACATGTACAATTGGGAACTCACCGGAATCGTTGCACGAGATTCACGTTCAATGCGCGGCTATCTTGTCAAGTCACACTTGCATTTACCGGAGGAGGTCATCGGTTTGGTGAACAAGGCCGGTTCTGAATTGTCCGGAATCCCCGAAGGTGTTGAGGTCATCTGTGGTTGTGACGATTTGACAGCTGGTGTGATTGGACTTGGAGTTCAGAAAGGTGTGGTATTCAATTTGGCAAATACAAGTGAACATGTGGGTGTGGTCGGGGAGGAACCGATCGATGGACTCAGTTGGTTACCACCCCTAGGTTCACTGCCGGCTCTGACTTACAATGCAACCCTCACAGGTTTTGGCACCTCAAACACAGATCGGGATGTCGAAGTAGCTGATCTAGTGAGAGTCTTTCCACCAAGAGAATTGTGGATTGGCGGTGGATTGGCCATGAACAAAGCCTTGGTCAAACGAAGGAATGCCATCTTCAAGGCTGGCTCTGAAGTCAGTGCACTGGGTATTGCAAAATTGGCGCAAAGGACACCACATGCAGTGATCTTCGGCGGCGGAAAAGTGGGTAGAGGATTTCTAGCCCAACTATTGTCTAGATCGGGGTGGACATTCACTCTAGTAGAAGCCCATCAAGAAACCGTCAATACTCTTCAGAAACATGGTGGATGGCATACATTCAATCTAGCAACTCAGGAAACCGAATGGATTGAGCCTCAAGGTGTATTTCATACATCACAAGATCTTGAAACAATCCTCGATCATGCGGATTTGATACTCACTTCGATTGGTGCGTCCCACCTACAATTTTGGGCCCAAGAAATTCGAAATTCACTCTGCAAGCGTTTGGAAAAGGGTGATTTGGATTTGATTTTAGCTGAAAACCATCCACGTCCTGCCTTTGCCGTCCGTCAAGCATTGTTGCAAAATGCAAGTGAAGAACAAGAGGAGTTGATTGAGAGGCGATTGGGAATAGCACAGGCTCAAGTTCTGCGTTCTTGCATTGAACCATTGCAGACTCAACATCCACTCACGGTTCAAATCCAAGATCACTGGACATTGCCCCTTGATGGTGATGCAATTAAAACCGATTTTTCAATACAGGGATTCAAAAAAATGCCCCACTTTGAGCGTGAATTGACGCGGAAATTGTTCACGTACAATTGTGTCAATGCCATGGTCTGTTATTTGGGACACTTGGCAGGATATGAGTGGCTTGCTGATGCTGCAAATGACCCCCGCATCTCTGCGATGGCTTTGCAGGCTGGACAGGAATCTTCTGCCGCATTGGTCGCAGCTTATGGATTCGAGCCAAGTGAGCAAAAAGAATGGTGTGAGCGAGCCTTGGCCAAATATCAGGACCGGACAATTCGAGATCCTATCGAAAGAAATGCTCGAGACCCAGTTCGAAAATTGGGGCGTTTTGAGAGATTAATCGGTCCAATCAACCTCTGCAAGGAACATGATTTACCTCATGAATCATTATTGGTCGGAGTGGCTGCAGCATTACAATATCCTGGTGCAAAAATCGAGCATTCTCTCCCTTTGGGAGAGGCACATACAAAATTGCAATCCCTACTGACGTCTGAATCAATTTGATAGGCGGACCTAGCCCTTGCAGCGCCATGGCTGACCCTGACACCCCGGACAAAGAGGAGACGAGTGGCGAAGATTCACCGCGTGGACCTCCCTCAAGAGGACCCCCCTCACGCGGACCGCCAAAACGTGGACCTCCCAGTCGAGGGCCGTCGTCAGGACCCCCGGCCGGACCTCCAAGCAGCCCGCCTACTGGCCCACCTTCTGGACCGCACCACCTTCTGGACCCTCTGGTGGACCCCCATCTAGGCCACCACTCCGTCCTCCCGCAGATGCCTTTGTCGACAACAAAGTAGAGGATTTGTCGGATGAAACCTCTTCACCGGAGCCCATAGCTGCACCNGAGGNACGTGAGCCACCCAAGCGAGGNCCACCCGCACGAGGNCCACCCNNCCGTCGTGGNCCNCCCAGTCGAGGGCCACCNNCCACAGACGTTGATTCAGAACTCAATGAAGACGGGAGTGAACCAACAACTTCCTTTGNTGCAGCAATGGCAAAAATGACTGGACAGGAAAAAGAGGTCATTGTTGATGCAGAGGAATTGGCTGCACAAGAAGCTGCATTGACCAAGGCGGAGGAAGAAGAACGGATTGCAGCGAGTGAAACCGACAAGTGGGAGGTGCCCGACGAGGAAGATGAAGAGGAACCCCTACCTGAAATTGAGCCACTGCCCAAAGAGGCGGCTGAGGGCAGTCGTTATCCTAAACTCACCAAAGCCAAAACGGGTCGTTTGAAAGACGCTCCACTCACGGGGCATATTGTCCCACATACCCATTGGGATCGAGCTTGGTACTTGCCTTTCCAGAAATATCGATATCGATTGGTGGAGTTGGTCGATGACTTGCTCGATTTGATGGAAAACAATCCGACTGCGTATCCAACCTTTGAATTGGATGGTCAAACCATCGTCTTGGAGGATTATCTTGAAGTCAAACCTGAAAATGCAAATCGAATTGAAAAACTGGTCAAAAAAGGGCGATTGAATATCGGTCCTTGGTATGTTTTACCCGATGAATTCATCGTTGGAGGCGAAGCACTAGTTCGCAATTTACTGATGGGGGAGCGCACCGCAAAACGCTGGGGTGGACGTTCAGAAGTGGGCTATGTCCCCGACCCATTCGGTCATGTTGCACAGTTGCCTGCAATTCTCAAGGGCGCCGGACTTGATTCATTCATTTTCACTCGAGGAGCCGGGCCATGGATTCAGGAAGCCGGTGGTGTATTCAACTGGTACGCAAGTGATGGAAAAACCAAGGTTTTGGCTGTTCAACAAGTGCCCGATTATCCAAATCTCATGGCTTGGGGTTTTGAGGAAAGACCTCTGGACCGAAAGGACTCTCTCGATGTGAATGTTGATACTGCAATGGAACGAATGCAGCGCCTGTTGGACAAGCATGAAACCATGGGATGGAAACCTGAGGTCCTGCTCTTTGGACAAGGGAGCGACCACACGCACCCTCAACCAACTCTACCCATGCTAATTGGGAAAGCGAGCCAAAAATTCAATGGAAAAATCAAGTTCGAACATTCCTCATTCCCAGCTTACATTGAGGCCCTCAAAGGTTGGTTGGGGAAGAAGAAAATGTTCCGATATCAAGGTGAGTTGCATTCCGGATGGGACCGAAACATTCTCTCTGGTGTGTTCAGTGCGAGATTGTATCTAAAGCGCGCAAACGATCAAACCATGCGTGTATTGCGTGATCGAATCGAACAATTGAGTGCCATATCTGGTGCACATGGTGGCCGATTCCGTGGTGAACGATTGGATTGGGCTTGGAAAGAGATTCTACGTAACCATCCGCACGATGATATCTGCGGCTGCAGTGTCGATGAAACACATGATGACATGGAAGTTCGTTTCAAACATGCAGATCAGATTTGCGCCATGTTGGAAGATGATTTACGATTGGAATTGCGTGAACAAATGGATTTGTCACATGAAGATAGAGATGCTGTACCGGTCTTGTTACACAACCCATTGGCCAAGGCGTGGTCAGGGTCGTTGATGATCGATCTGGCTGTACCCAAATTCCGGTGTTGGCTTGATCACGGGTTGCCCGTAAAAATCGAGATGGCTGCACCTTCCGGAGACTGTATGATTCACACCTCAGGATTGATTATCACACCCAAATCTTGGGATTTGCACGTCCATTACGACCGAGTTGCGAATGTAGAACTCCCTCGAGTTGTTGGACGGATTCATGTTCATCGATTGCCACCGGGATTGTCCGTTGCACACATCTTACCCGGACGAGGGAACTACGCCCTTCCTGCTGAACCGGTGAACCTCGGAGGAGAATTTGGGCGAACCGATTGGATGGACAACGGATTGGTACGGGTATTATTCCGTGCAGATGGTCGATTTGACATCATGGATCACTCCACAGGCCGGCACATCATTGGAGCTGGAAGACTCGAGGATTCAGAAGATGCCGGCGATTCTTACGATTGGTCCGCTGGAGGCCATCCCGTTCCGCAGGCAGCCGGACGGGGAGAAAAAATGCATGAGCGTGTCTTGGCGACCGATTCTAGATTTGCTGACATGGATGAAAACAATCGCCAGGTATACTTGACCATCGAACAACAAGACGACTGGACGGCTACGGTTCGATTGCACATCGCATGGGCACTCCCTGCCAGATTCAACGATTCGACACAAACTCGTAGTGAAGAGATGGAATGGAATACGATTGACCATTACATCACTTTGCGGAGCGGGCACGCCATGGTCGAGGTCGAAACTTGGGTCAACAACTCATGTGAAGATCATCGCCTTCGATTGCATGTCCCTACGGGTGTGAATGCAAAGAATGTCCATGCTGGAGCCGCTTTTGATGTGATTGAACGCCCCGCAAATTGGCCACATCATCCCGGCTGGGAACAACCACATGTACCCACACAACATTTCAGCGACATGCTGATGGCAGAGGAAGATGGAGGAGGCATTGCATTGTTCTGTCCGGGATCCAATGAGTACGAAGCCATCACCGGTGATGATGGAACCACATTGGCAA
>PBPV01000011.1 GCA_002724815.1 Methanobacteriota archaeon
AGACCGCCCAAGCGGACTTGGCTGCAGTTGTACTGGAATCACCCAACTGGTCCAAGTCGTTCTTGCCCCAGCAAGATACGGAGGAATCCGCAAGGATGGTACAAGCGTGGTCTCCACCCACAGTGATGACACTCGATTCTCCAACCCTTGGGAGATCATTCTTTGAATCGAAGCGGTCACAAATGCCGTCGCGATCAAAGTCGGCTGGAACACTGCTTGCATCGAATCGNTCGGTTTGACATCGGATTTCATCCATGCCCGTCCAACCATCNCCATCNCCGTCAATGTTGATGCCTGTACCTGCATATCCAATCTTGTTGAANACATACAAGTCATCNGGNGCACCACTGANCTCGAGNTGNGAAGACACCCANAGNCGNCCCGATTCGTGTACGGCNNCTGAAAGATGNGNTGANCCGAAATTGAAGATCTGGTCNGANNCCCAGGTNCCATCAATCAGACGATAGNCCATGGTGGTGGAACCNTGGCTNGCANCCACGATGGGAACCATGTCTGCATCGACANNCAGGTCNAACNCATCGGTTNNNGAACTGGTCACCACTTGATCNGCCCANTTTGAGGCGGTCAAACANGANGCATGACAGACCGCATAGGTCAAGCCCGAANTTGTGTNGTANANCATGTGGATNGAACCATTCAATCCNACAGCAATTGCGCTATGTCCTGAGGTCACTGAATCGACATTGACATCCGAATAACTTGAGCCTGAATAAACTCCGTAGGTGACATCATTGCCATCGCTGGAAACAAAATGAGTGTCACCGTTCGAATCCATATCTGAATCCCAAGAACTTGAACCGCCGCCTGAGCTGCCGCCAGTTGCATAAGTGGAAAGAGATGTACCGTCAAACACAATCTCTGCTTTCTCGGCAACCGAGCCGGATACTTGAGTGAGAGATGGTGGGCTGGTTGAAGTCGTCCATCGACCATTTGACTTGGTCGAATAGTAGAGTGTGTTGTCTTCGTCAATGTGAACGATGTGTGGGAGATCATTGCCATCAAATGTGAAATCAATATCGATGATCGACCCATCAGCATCATGAGGAATGATTTCAATCGCCCATAGGCCGTTATCGTAAGTGGCGAAGCGCAATTGATCATCGGACTTGTCCTCCATGTAGACAATCGAAGCGCAGCCATCGGAACGCAACTCGAGGACGTTCAGGTCCCCAAGGTCTGCAACCGCCTGTAGATCGGCTTCTTCTGGATTGAAGTTGTCATGAATCGGCACAAACATTCGTGCACAATCTTCGGACTCAAATACAGTTGAAAGGTACAATTCTACATCGCCGGTCGGCATGTCCTGAGAATCGTCACCACGGTATGAGGTGTCACCATATCCGAGACGGCCTTCTTGTCCTGAACCCCAGCACTTGATGGCTCCTGAGCTCTTTAGGGCACAAGCAAATCCATCTCCGACTTCAACTTGAGTAATACTGCCGGAAGCGAGATTGATGCTATTCAGGTTGCTGCCCATCTCATTGATTCCATCCCCACGGTGATTGGTATCTCCCAATCCGAGTTGGCCCTCTGTATTGCGGCCCCAGCACTTGACTGCATTGCTGACTACAGCACAGACGCTGTCCACACCGGCATCGACAGACTGGGCATTGGAACCCAGAGAAATGGCCGACAAGCCACTGGGATCATTGACATCCACAGTATTGCCTTGACCGAGTTGACCGTAGTCGTTGTTGCCCCAGCAGATCAAATCGTTGTTGTCGAGAATGGCACAGGTGATGTCCTGGCCTGCAGTAATTTGTGTCGCGGTACGACCTGTGGGTAGAGAGACGGTGGAGAGTGAGGCACCCATTTCTCCTGCACCATCACCAATGGTGTTGGTGTTGCCAATTCCAAGTTGACCGTAGGTGTTGTCACCCCAGCAAACGATGCTTGCATCATCGAGAAGCGCACAGGTGTGGTCTGCACCCAANGCGAGTGCATCCACGGTTCGACCCGAGGGGAGAGAGACTGTCGAGAAGTCGTCGCCAATTTCATCGGCATCGTCACCAATATGGGTCGTGTTGCCCAGTCCCAACTGTCCAGCATCGTTTTCGCCCCAGCAAATGAGGTCATTGTTGTCAAGTACAGCACAGGTGTGTGAACCACCGGCTTCAATCATGTCCACACTGCGACCCGTCGGTAGCGAGAGGTAAGGCAGGACATCTCCCATCTCGATGTATCCGTCACCAAATCCATCTGAATCATCAAATCCAATTCCCAGTAGTGCGATTTCACCCCAGCACTTCACGGCTCCAGTCGCATTGACGGCGCAAGTGTGAGTGTCGGACAAAGCCAACTGGTGGACTTCGAATTGTGAACCCAATAGAGAGAATGGTAGACTTTCGCCCATCTCATTGGCTTCATCTCCAATCAGTAGCGAGTTGCCAATTCCAAGTTGTCCACTGGATCCATTGCCCCAGCACTTGACATCTCGGATACTGGCATAAGCACAAGAGTGCTTGCCTCCAACTTCCAATTCAATTGCAGTTCCTGTCGTTTCACTGGGTTCGATAATTTCGGGAAGTTCTTCCGAAAAATCGCTTGATAGCAGGGGTGTTTGGACCATCAAGACCATCAAAATTGTCAGGAACAAGGCCTTCGTTCTCGCGTGTGCGTGCGCGTGCATGAGGCGGCCGAAATCAATTCGGCCTTTATGTGAAACGGTGTGTAAATTCGAAAATGACATCGGATTGAGCAGCCGTTCCGTTGAATAACCGAGTTCAATTCGCGGATTCATGGTCGAAGATGTCGTTATCGTCGGAGGAGCAAGAACCCCATTCTGCGAATGGTCTGGAGGGAAAAGAGGAGATGGGCAACCGGGTGGTTTACTCAAGGATACATCCGCATTGAAGCTGGGTGAAATCGCCATCAAGGGTGCGCTTGAGAAAACTGGAACCTCTCCAGAAAGTGTCGATCATGTTGTCATGGGATATGCATTGCAAACCTGTGATCAGGCCATTTTTGGAGCACGACACGCAGGACTTGGAGCCGGTATTCCTCAGGAAGTTCCCATGCTCACCGTTTCTCGAATATGTGGCTCAGGAGTCCAGTCTATAGTCAATGCAGCACAGATGATTCAGTTGGGTGAAGCCGCAACTGTAGTCGCTGGAGGCATGGAGAACATGTCCCAAGCACCACACGTCCTACGGGGCATGCGGGACACCTTCCGATTGGGCCGACCACCACAGGCAGGAACGGAATTGCCCAAGGACATGGAGGACTATTTGTTCACCAATTTGTTGGATGGAATGTGTGGCTCATTCATGGCGCAAACCTCGGATGAGATTTGCAAGCGCAAGGGTGTGACTCGCGAAGAGACCGATGAATTCGCTGCCATGTCACATGCTCGTACAGCGGCATCGATTGAGAACAACATCTTCGAGCAAGAGATTGTTCCCGTGGGCGACATCGGCCACAAGGATGAGGATCACGTGGTGCTTGGATGCACCCCTGAATCCCTTGCAGAGTTGCGAACCGCCTTCGGACCGAACTCTCTGGTAACCGCAGGGAATGCTTCTGGAGTGGTTGACGGTGGAGCTGCTGTGGTAGTCAAGTCTGCCAGCCAGGCTGAAGCCGATGGTGACAAGCCGTTGGCACGAATCGTCACATGGGGCATTGTCGGACTCGAGCCCGCCATCATGGCCTATGGGCCCGTACCCTCTTCCCGTCTGGCTTTGGAAAAAGCCGGATTGACCATTGAAGACATCGACCGTTGGGAAATCAATGAAGCGTTTGCCGGACAAGCTGTGGCTTGTGTGAAAGATCTCGGATTGGATGTGGAGAAGGTCAACGTCAACGGGGGCGCGGTTGGACTCGGCCATCCCTTGGCTGCGACGGGTACACGTCTTGTTCTGACGCTCGCACACGAGTTGCAGCGATGTGGTGGCAAGTATGGTGTCGCCACAGCCTGCATTGGTGGCGGTCAAGGCATTGCCATGGTCATCGAGGCACTGTGAGTTGAAACCATGGATTGGATGATGCTTGGCATCGTCCTGGTTTTGGTCTTCACCGTCGGCTTTGTATTCGCGCCATTGGGCCTTGGCGGAGGGATGCTATTTGTGCCCATTTTNCACTATATCGCGGGCTGGCCCATCAGTGGTGAGTTGATACTTACTTCCCTCATGCTGACGGGTGTTGTATCGTGGGGATCGGGATTGGTTCATCGTCGAGAAGGTCTGATGGATGAAAGCATTGTCAAGATTGCATTGCGTGGTGCAATCCCGGGTGCAGTTCTAGGGGCNATCATCGTTTCACTGCTTGATGACAAATTGGATTTCACATTCAAACTCGTGACCATGGTNGTTGTGGGTTGGGCCAATTACAAAACCTGGAAAAAGATGAGNGGTGAATCTAGTCAAATCAGTGAACCCATGCAAACTGAGCTGCGTGAAGGATGGGTTACTGCTGGTGCAGGCATNGGAGGTTTGGCCTGTTCGTCGATGGCCATCGGGGCCGGTGCGATNTACATTCCAGTCTTTCATGAATATGGAGGGCTACGGGCTCGAAAGGCCATCGGAACCAGTCTGGGTACGATGATGTTCGTAGTACCCACAGCGATTCTATCCCATGCCATCCTATTGCAGGGCCAATTGCCCGATTGGGCATGGCTGGTCTCACTCCCACTCGCTGTATTTGCGGGCGCCAATTCTGGTGCGAAATTTGGAATGAGATTTGATGATGGAGTGATTCTCAAATGCTTCTTGGTCTTGATNTCAATCATCTTCATCCGNTATGGAATCGATCTGTCATCATACATCGTCTGATGATTAGCCGAGCAGAGTGAGCATGGCATAACTCACTCCAACCATGAGTAAGGTAGACAATAGCCCCACGAGGAAGACAGGACCACCTGCATTCTGCATGCTCTTCTTGTTGATGAAAAAGCCCACTGCGGCCAACAATGGAAGCAACATGTACGTGCCCAATTCAGTCAAATTCGCCGCTATGGATTCAGGCAACACCCACGTTGTCAGACACGCAGCTATCACAAATCCTGGAACAAAGTAGGGAACAGGGAACCCCGTCACCTCTNCCTCTTCTGTACTGATTCGACGACCCAACCAAGCACAGAATGGTACGAGAAGAATCAACAGAGAAACTCGAGCCAGTTTGACTGCCGTGGCAATAATAAGTGCTTCATCACCAATTGATTCGCCTGCTGCGACCGCTTGGGGTACAGCGTGAACCACTGCCCCCGACCAAATCCCACCTTCGATTTGACTCAAGCCAATCATGGAAGTGAGGATGGGNATGAACAAGAATGTGAACAGCCCCATCACATTGACCATGGCTAGAATCACACCATACTTTTCTTCGCTTAATTTCAGAGAGGGAGCNACGGCGATCACCGCACTGTTTCCACAGATTGCNCCTCCTGCACCNACGGCCATGGACGTCCCCAAGTCGAGNCCCATCCATTTGCCAAGCAAGTAACTGCTGAAGAGGCAAGAGACGGCAGCNGCAATGGCCACGGAGATNCCCATGACTCCAACATCAGGCTCGAAGAACAAATGCAAATCGAGGCCGAAGCCCAACAGGATGATCGCGATTGGCATGACTTGAGTCGTCATCCACTTCCCACCCGGTTCAACATCTGAAACCCCGATGGCCAACAGGGCTCCGAGAATCAAAGCAAGAGTACTCGCTCCTGGCGAGAACAGTTGCTTTTCACCAAGTAAGTAATCGATTGCAAACGCAACTGAGCCGATTAACAAGGCTGCAATGATTCCCCTAGAGGTACTCATTGCGAGGACTCCTTGGAGTGAAATCACTCGGAGTCTTCTGACATTGAACCTAGATACTNGGGGAGTTCAACNCCAGCCATCTTGGCGACATCNTGCATGGGNGGNANNGTNTGGACNANACCNCTCACNAAGTTGGATGTGGCACCCTTTCCNTCTGCACCATTGCCTGAATCCCAAACGGTGATCTTGTCGATTTGGAGGTTCTTGACAGCTTCAACTTGAGCCTGAACCATGGCGTCGACCTTCTCAACCATGAGTAGGGTTGCCGCTGCTTTGGCGTCCCCATTNGCGCTGGCAACCAGACCTTGGTAACCNGNGGCCTTGGCTTCGAGAACCTGCTTGATACCTTCCGCTTCGGCTTGGTATCGAGCCAGAATCGCGTCTGCCTCACCCTGTGCGATGCGGCGTTGGCGCTCAGCTTCGGCTTCGGCTGCAATCTCAATCTGTGTCTTGGCGATTTCTTCNCGGACGATTTCTTCGGCCTTCAATCGCTCTTGTTCAAGCAAGTACTGTGCCTTCTGAACTTCCATCTCAGCAGTTCGTGTAGCCACTTCTGCACGGCGCATGGCTTCCGCTTCCTTCTCAGCCAACGTCGCGTTGTACTCCGCGATGCTGGCCTTCGAGTTGTTTTCACCCTCAATGGCCAGTGCTTCTTGGCCTTGAACGAAAATACGCTGNTCNGCNCTGGCGGCCTTCTTACCCTTCTCGGCNTCAGCCNCATTCTCTNCGACCTGAATGTCACGGTCTCGGTTTGCTTGTGCTGCACCNATGGCACCGTCACGNTCTGCNACNGCCACGTCNGCCTTGGCAGCGTTGACTGCAGTTGCNGCNGCCTTCTTACCAATGCTCTCGATGTAGTCGGAGTCATCGGTGATGTCCGTGATNTTCACGTTGATGAGGTACAATCCCAACTTGTGCAATTCGTGACCCACGTTGAGCGTGATNCGCTCTAGGAAGTTGTCACGGTCTTGGTTGATTTGCTCAATGGTCAGAGAAGCAACGGTCAATCGAAGNTGACCGAAGATAATCTCAGAGGCCATGTTCTCAATTTCTTGAGTCTTGAGGTGNAGAAGGCGCTCTGCAGCATTGTTCATGATGGTTGGATCGGTNCTGATACCCACNGTGAACGTTGAAGGAACGTGAATTCGAATGTTCTGTAGAGACAGTGCATTCGACAGGTTGATCTGGATGGTCATGGGGACCAANCTGAGTTTCTTGTAATCCTGAATCAATGGCCAAACCATCGTTGCACCACCATGGATACAACGGGAGGCACGGCCGCCTNGAACACGACCGTATACGACCAAAATTTCGTCCGATGCACATCGCTTGTATCGCGTGGCGACCAAGACGAACATGAATCCCAATACTGCTATCAAACCAAAAATACTCAANACTGCCCATAAACCTGCATCTGCCATTTTTTCACCTCATTCTTCTTCTTCTTTTCCTTCAAGGATGTCAAGTGGTTCAACAATCAATGTTGAGCCAATGAAATCAAGGACTGTGATAAATTCNCCAGTGGGGATGTGTAGAGTTCTGTCTTTTGCCCGTGCTGTTAGGGTACGAAGAGTTCCATCAACGGATACTTGCACCTCTCCGGATTCATTCGGGCGAATTCGTGAGTATACTTGCCCACGCTCACCAATGGCATCTTCGTACCTCATGGTGCCGTCAGCCTGAAGATTCTGGATACCTTTGAGCATTAGACCCACACCGTACATCGATGCTGAAGCCGCAACACCACCAGCGATGACTGCGTAAACTTCAGTNTCTGTAGCAGAGAGTGTGAACATACCGACGTAACCGAACATCATGGTTGCAGCAGCCAATCCTTGGATGCTAAACAGCTCAAAGGAAAGATCCGAATCCATGCTGATGTCCGTATCAAAGACCGAATCGAAAGCACCGCCAAGGATGTCACCAATCATCATCATCGCCATGAGGATGAGGAAGAAAGCCGTGCCCAAGAATGCGCACATCATGAAGACAATTTCTAAGGTAGAAGGAGCCGTAATTCCAACAATCTCGCCGACCCAATCAATGATTCCCATGACTATCTCTCCAAATGTTGCTCAATGATGCACTTAATGACATTATCCTAGTCTGATTTTGATTTAATTTTGCGTTTTATATTCAACTTTTCAAACAATTGAATCACTGGGAACGTCAAACCGGCTGAGATGGTCGTCATGAAAAGTAGGATGGTTCGATCAATGTAATCAACTCCACCATACCATACAATCATCGCGACCCAGAGTGGTAAAAAGACGAATAAAGCCCGCTTCATGAAAGGCCAAATGCCACCAAATAAGTCCTCGTGACCATCATCCAACATCGGGAGTCCTCAAATTGCAATTGTGCCAAAAATCATTGCAATGAACCATATTGCAATTCCCATCCAAGCGCCTCTGCCCTGCTTTGCAATTTCATCGNNATGAACTTCCTTAGAGATGTCTTTCAGAGGATTGAGCAGTAGTTCGCGCTGCTCTTCCCGGAATAGCACGAGTGCGAGCATGACGCAAGCAGCACCAGATGCGCCCAAAAGCGTGGTTAACCATGTTTCAAATTGACCCATGAGTTTGATTGCCAACCAAATCTGCGTAATTGAGAACAGGCCCATCAGGAACGAACCTCGATCTGCTACTGCCATGATACAACGTAGAATTCATCCCCTATTCATCTTTCCCCGGCCACGACCCATGAGGCCCGGGCAAAAAGGGTCAACTGCGCCGTTGGCGAAGGGCTTCAACGGCCACCACAGCCATCGGAGCCTGGAGGTTGTAACTGGGTGTAAATCCAGCCATTGGGATGCGAATGGTCTGGTCGGCCGCCTCGAGCAATTCTTTCGAGACCCCCGCATTTTCACCACCGATGATGAGGATGACATCGCCGGTCAAATCAGCATCCCACGGTTCCTCAGTGCCCACATCCTCAATCGCCAGAACACGCCCTTTCCAGGACTTGAGTGCCTCCAATTCATCACAACCGAACACGACTGGCATGAAACGATTGGTTCGCATGGCTGCACGCACAATTCGATGGCGATCATCACTGGTCCATTCTCCTGTGACAATCAGTCCACTGGCTCCACTGACTTCGGCAACGCGAATACAGAACCCAACATTGGTTTGGTACTGAACACCTGCAAGCATCCAGATGAGACCCCCTCGCTCCAACATGGTGTCGAGATCGGCGACCGGTTCGCGACCGACCAAGGCCAGGGCAAGAGCTGGACTTGTTTCGGCCATACGCCACAGATCATTTTCAGAACCAAAGGAAACGTCAATCCCGGCATCCATGCAACGATCGAGCAAAGCAATCAATCGAGGATCATCGCATTCCTTGAGAGCCAGAACCAGTGTGATGTCTTCACCGGCATCCAATGATGCTTCAATCGCATCGATACCGCAACGTTGCATGGACATGGAATCAACCTCGTACACCGACAATCTTGACCAAAATTCGCTTGGGTCGCATGCCGTCAAACTCGGCATAGTGAATTTGCTCCCATGGCCCAAGGTGAAGACGTCCGTCGGTAATGGGCATCGTCACTTGGTGGCCGAGCAATTGTCGCTTGAGGTGAGCATCTCCATTGTCTTCACCGGTGCGATGATGTCGGTATTCCGGACCATTCTTCCCATCGACACCGTACGCAGGTGCATTCTTTTCCAACCAATCCATGATGTCGGCATGTAGACCGTATTCGAGATCGTTGACGTAGACCGAGGCGGTGATGTGCATGGGATTGACCAAGACCAGGCCATCGATGACGCCGGATTCACGAATGATTCGCTGGACGTCATCCGTAATGCAGAGAATTTCGTAACGCTCAGGCGTATTGACGTGAATTTCTTCAGTGTAGGTCACGGCTTGACCCGAAACTTCGCGGCCCATGCAATCGCCAATTGTGGGGTTCACTCTTCGCTAGATTTGTTCTTTGGCAAATCAGCGGTCAGACGAGCATGCTCTCGCTCATAGTAGTCGTTATTGATGTTGATCCAGTGCTCCATATGCTTGACATAAGCCTCCATTTCTTTGGCGTACATCGGCGCATCTCTGGCTTCACGGTCGAATTTGTAGACGATGTAAGTACTAATCAATGACAGTGCAAACAAAATTGCCAAGAACAATTGACCGGACATTGAGGCCGAATTGAAATCGCTTGGAAGGCCGAGGTTGATTCTCAATTCAGTGGATGCCAGAGCCGCCAACGAAAACAGCGATAGTGGCCACAGAATCATGGCAACCAATAGGAATACGCCCTCATAGAAGAATAAGGGTCTTGCACGTCGTGTGGGGCGCTTTGGTT
>PBPV01000012.1 GCA_002724815.1 Methanobacteriota archaeon
TGTACACTCTAGGAGCTTTGTTTATCGGAATTTGGATTGTCAATGGGATGGGACTCATCGTTGACGGCAGTGGCGGAAACATTGCCTACAATGGCGATATGCCCCATCAAGTACTGGGTGAAAACGAACAAGGTTGGACGACGGTTGTAGATGTCATCGAAGTCAATGAAATCTACCCCTGTGACAATGATATACAAGTCGGAGGATGCAAGAATTCCCTCACACCGTTTGCAGGTGAGAAAGGCGCATCTTCAATGCCTGCCGGATTCTACTGGGATGGAATCATGTTCATGATTTTAGGACTCATTGGGATGGGTGGCATCGCTCTCTTGCAAATGAAAATCAAGGAAATGCGTTTGCAATATCGTCGTAAAAAGACCAGCGACGATGAGGTAACCGAAGACGAATCAGAAACTGATGATAAATCCAGTGAATCGGATGACGACGATGATGACGACGACGACGATGATGACGACGACGATGATGATGACGACGACGACGATGATGACGACGACGACGATGATGATGACGATGAAGAAGGCATTGACGTTGGAGATCGCGTCGGTGTTGAACTCGAAGAAGGCGAGGATGCCTATGGTGAAATCATTGAATTCATCGAAGAAGATGATGATGAATACGTTGTAGTTAAGTTGGACAATGGAGAAGAAGTGGAAGTCGACTTTGATTCGTTGTTCATGGCCGATGATGACTGAGGTGGAATCTTGACAGATGAAGAAGACCCGCTTGGGGCCTTCGATAACCTTGCATATTGTCCCTCATGCTCATGTTTAGCACCCCGTGGGACACCACGATGTCTGGAATGTGGATCATTTCACATGCCGATTATCGATGCCGAAGAGCGCATTCCTGTGGAGGAGCGAGTGAGCAGCTCGCCTGTTGTAGAGGAGCCACGTGACCCCGGTTTCTACAGTATCGACCCGAGGGGGGAAATTCCAGAGGAATTTTTCGAAGGCGATGAGGATGTAGTCAGCGAATGGGAGGGTGCGAGCATCGATTTTGGATTGGGTGATGATGATGACGAAGTTGCTACATCTTGAACAGCACCCAGGCGTGAATCCAAACTCATTCACGAGCACAATTACATCAGTTTCAGATGACCAAATAGAGCTTCAATCCACCGGTTACTACCCACAGGGCGGTGGACAACCTGCCGATAAGGGAGTCATGGTTGGTGCTGATTTTGAATGTCAAGTGGTCGACGTACGTAAACGTGACTCGGTTTTGCATTACATTACAGACATGTCGGGAACACCCAGTGTTGGGGATCAGGTCGAGTGCACGATTGATTCATTGTGGCGGAATCAATTGTCGGCAATGCATACCGCACAGCACCTTGTAAGTGCCCTTGCGAACGAAGAGTGGGGGGCACAAACAGTCGGCAACCAAATCGGTTTTGATCGTACTCGAATCGATTTGCAATTTGAGAATCGTGATGCATTCGACGCCGATCATATGACTGATATGGTCAATCTCGCCATTGAAAAAAACATGCCCGTGGAGATGGATTTCAGACCATCTCAAGAGTTAATGGAGGACCCTTTGGTACGAATCAACATGGACAGAATGCCCCCAAATATCGATGTATGGCGTACCATTTCGATTGGAGATTTGGATGTCTGCCCGTGTGCCGGAACCCATGTTTTGCAAACAGGTGACATTCCACCTGTCGAGATTACCCGCGTGAAAAGTAAGGGTGCGGGAAGATTGCGAATCGAGTATATATTGAATTAACATTATTAACAATTCAACGTTAATGTTTAGATTAANNCTTTGGAATAATATATATCGTTTTATCATAATTTGGCAATTTTTGCGAATCGTTCATATTCCACCGTCATCTCACCGGTATGATAGCATGGCTGAGTATGAGGGATTTTGTCTAAAATGCAAAACATACGGCCCAATCCAGGATGTGAAACACTTCACAATGGGCAATGGACGTAAGCGCGTGGGTGGAACATGCTCACAAGCTGGATGCAATGGAAAAATTTCGAAGATCGTTGGATGATTGGACCGACCATATACGAATCATCCATATACAGTACGGTTCACGAGACTAATCAAGGGCCCGTGGTCTAGGGGTTATGACGTCGCCTTGACATGGCGAAGATCGCCAGTTCAAATCTGGCCGGGCCCACCACCATTTCGCATGCTCATAGCCTAGGGTAGAAGCATCAAATAGAGGGAAATCTGTCGATACAGGTGCCAAACGGGGTACTGCGAGGCCATACGTGTAATGGTTCTCTAGTTTAGGGCCGATAACATGGATTATCAGCACTGAAGAGGTGCTGCTATACTGATGGATCGAGGATTGTTGTGATTCAANNTCAATCAAATNCGNCCANTTATGAAATAACGNTNTNATTNGNTNATAANTNATAACTAGTTTGAGTGAATTGAGTTGCTAGTATCGTTTACCCATGATATACGTTTCTGAAATCGGTGATTGCCCAGGTGTTTGGCACCAAGATTCGATTAGATGGGAATGTAGAACATTGAAATTCGCTTTCGCTCCAATTGCAATGATCCCATCAACCATGCTTCCGTTGTTCATGGTCGTCGCTGGGTTTCTAGTTGAGGCTGCCAATGCTTCCAATGGATCAACACCCATGCGATGTGCAGCGAGTGATCCTGCCATCGGCATCGAAAGAGATTGGCAGTTTGGGTTGAAATCAGATGCTAAGCTCCATGGCCATTCATTTTCAACACATTGTTTTGCGGGCGGCCAGTGATTGCTGCCCAATACATAGGGTGTACCGGGCAAGAATCCCTGCACTGTGCCGGCAGCCGCCGCCTTGGCACGTGCATCATCATCAGAGTGGATTGCGTGATCGGCTGTTCGGGCTCCAATCTCAGCCGCCAAGTCGAGTCCGCCCCCATCTACAAATTCATCCACATGCAATCTGACTGAAAGACCACCATCAACAGCAGCGTCGCAGATTTGCACTGTATCTTCAATCGTAAACCATCCAGGTTCACAAAATACATCCACGGAATCTGCGAAACCCTGTTCAAGAACAGCAGGCAACTGGTTCGACAAAAGCGAATCAACATACTCTTTTTGGGTCATTTCTGATGGAACATCATGTGCACCCATCCATGTAATGTGCATTGACACATCGGCAAACTTCTCTTTCATACGCGCATAAGCTTCGAGCATTCGCAATTCCGTAACTGTATCTAAGCCATAGCCGGATTTCACTTCAATCGATGTGGTACCCATTGAGATCGCAGTACGAATCCTGGATTCAGCGATGGCCTCAAAATCCAAGTTTGCTCTAGTTTTTTCGACCGTGTATCGTATACCACCACCGGCCGCTGCAATGTCGGCATAACTCATGCCTTGTTGCCTCATTCTCATTTCTGCAGAGCGATCACCTGACCACAGTAAATGTGTATGGGCGTCTACAAATCCTGGAATGATAGCACGACCTTGTAAATCATAGGTCTCATGACCACTGTATTCGGTTTTGATTTCTTCAGTGGGAGCGATTTGTGAAAAGTAACCATCGATGACAACAAAGCCCATTCCATCTGAATAAATTTGATCTTCAGACGACATTTGTTTACCGACTAATGGCTTGGTTACCTCAGAACCGGACATGTGTGCTATGGGTCCAGCATTGACGAAAATGCGTCGCCGAGTATCTGGTGCCATGTCATTCCGTAATCCATCAGGCTTGAAAGGGTGTGCCTAATGCGGCAAGCATGGTTCTCCAATCATCATCCCCATCATGTGATGCAAATCGCAGCCGTGATGTTGGTGGAATCGTACTTGGAATTGAATCGACTGCCCATACATTTTCGATTGGTTGGGTCGATGGATTGGGTGTACCTGGTAAGTCAATCTCAGCATTTGTGCGTCCGGTCAAGGGAGGCATACATCCACGCGAGGCAGCTGATCATCATGCTGAGCGTGCGGGTGGGATTTTGGCTCAACTATTGGACGAGGAAGTTGACATTAACGAAGTGAAAGCCATTGCATTTTCACAGGGTCCTGGACTTGGACCGTGTTTGCGTATTGGCGCCTCTGTAGCACGTTCATTGGCCACGAAACTCGATGTGCCCTTGGTTGGAGTCAACCACTGTGTTGCACATATCGAGGTTGGGAGAGAGCGCTGTGGTTGTGACGATCCAGTGTTACTGTATGCAAGTGGTGGCAACACTCAGGTCATCGCGCGACTAGATGGAAGATATCGTGTGCTGGGCGAAACATTGGATATCGGCATCGGAAATATGCTTGACAAATTTGCCAGGGAGCAAGGAATCCCTTTCCCAGGTGGCCCCAAAATTGAGCAGTTGGCAAATCAGTGGTTAGAAGAACATCCAGATGCGAGTCTTGAGGGTCTCGAATTGCCGTATGCAGTACAAGGAATGGATTTGGCATTTTCAGGAATCCTCAACGCTGCACTGAATCTTGTCGAACGGGGCAAGCCATTGGAAGCTGTATGTTGGTCACTACAAGAACATGCTTTTGCCGCTTGCGTCGAAGTCGCGGAACGAGCGATGGCACATGCAGGGAAATCGGAGTTGCTCCTCGGTGGTGGTGTGGCATGCAATGAGCGTTTGCGTGGCATGTGCGATATGATGTCCAAAGATCGATTTTCCACTTCACATGTACCGATTAAGCCACTGTGTATCGACAACGGAAGCATGATTGCAACACTGGGTCGATTGCAGTTGCTTTGGGGTGAGCCGACTCAGTTGAATGATTCAGGGGTCAGGCAAGATCTCCGAACCGATGAAACTCCGATTCTCTGGAATTAAGCGAAGCCCGAAAGCCAACCCTTATTGCGGGTGGGTTTGAGGTCCGGCTGGAGGCAAGATTCGCTTGGGGGCTAAGGATGAACCATCAAATCCGTTCAAGAACCCTAGAAAGTCTACAAATGAGTCTCGAAATAATCCTCGTGGAGCGCGTAAGGGTGGTCGACCTAGGGGTCAATCTGGGCCCCCCGCGCCACCCGGTAAAAAGACCGCTGCGCCTCCGGCCGCTCCTGCAGGTGGCAAGAAGACGACTCAGTCAAAACCGGCAGCACCATCTGCACCCGCTCGTGCAGGAAAAAGCGTTGGTTTGAGAAAGCAAACTGCATCTACTTCTACTGAAGCTCAGAAAAAGACCGATGAGCGTGCACGTGCATTGATTGAAGCCACACGTGTCAAAGCCACAGAAACACAATTGGCGAAAGAAGAATCATTCCAAGCCAAAAAAGAACCTTCCAATCCGTTCAAGAAGCAAGCGAAACCAAGTGGACAGCAGCAGCGTCGAGGCGGTCGATATGGTAAACGGAATCGACCTCAGGGTCCAACCAAGCGTGTCAAGAAATTGGATCAGGGTAAATCCATGGAATTCAAGTATGACCTACGACGAATTCTAGAGGAGGAAGGTGTCGATGATGAGCATCGTTCCAATGTCCTAAGCCAGACCATGGCGAAAGGGCAGCGTCAAGGAGTCGATGAGGCAAAGTCGTTCTTAGATGAAAAACTCAAAGCGGGAATCATTACAGAATCCTGCTATGGTCGAATAGAGAAATTAATCGATTCATTAACAACACGAAGGTGATACAATGACAGCAATCGAAAACAACACAGTAGCTAGCGTACATTATACTGGAACTTTCCCAGATAGTGGTGAAACATTTGACTCAAGTACAGGAGGCGAACCTCTGACATTCCTGGTTGGTCACAAGCAAATGATCCCTGGATTTGAAAGAGAAATTTTGGGTGCAAGCGCTGGAGAAACTCGTTCATTCACTCTTGAACCTGAAGATGCGTATGGACATCCATCTGACGCCCTAATTCAAGATGTGCCGCGTTCAATGTTCCCTGCAGAGATGCCGATTGATTTGGGGATGATGCTTATGTCTGATGCGGGGCCGTTCCGCATTGTAGCGATTACAGATAGCCAAGTCAAGTGTGATTTTAACCCCCCAATGGCTGGAAAAACTCTCCATTTTGAGGTCGAAGTTGTAGAAGTTCGAGTTGCGACAGATGACGAGGTCTCACATGGNCATGTACACGGACCCGGTGGACACGAGCATGCTGAAGAACAGAAGAATGCGTGCTGTGGCGACGATTCTTGCTGCTAATCACAATCACGGAACGATTGAAGGGCTTGACCCCCTCGTATGCTTTGAGGGGTTTTCCTGAAATTGCGTAAAGAGCGCTTTGAGACCCTTGGTGGGTTGCCAATACAAGCGATTCCAACTCATTCCGATGTTGACGTGTCGAGTGAATTACCAGGCCTTGCGCCTTTCACTCGTGGCGTCCACGAAACCATGTATCGGAGTCGTTACTGGACCATGCGCCAATANGCGGGCTTTAGCAGTGCTGAGCGCACGAATGAGCGGTTCCACACTCTACTCGCAAGGGGACAAAGTGGGCTTTCTGTCGCTTTTGATTTACCAACCCAGTTGGGCATGGATAGTGAAGACCCCCTCAGTTACGGTGAAGTCGGTCGTGTCGGTGTCGCAATTGATTCAATCTTGGATATGCGTGCACTGTTCGATAAAATCCATCTTGACGAGGTTTCAACTTCGATGACAATCAATAGTTCTGCAATCATCTTACTCGCACTCTACGTTGCGGTTTGTGAAGAACAAGGTGGAGATTCTCGTAACATTCGCGGCACGGTCCAGAATGACATATTGAAGGAATACATTGCTCGTGGAACTCATGTTTTTCCACCTGAGCAGAGCATGAGATTGATCACCGATCTGATGAATCACTGCGCGGAGCATCACCCTCAATGGAACACGATTAGCATCTCAGGTTACCACATTCGAGAAGCCGGCGCAACAGCCGTTGAGGAAGTTGCATTTACGCTGTCGAATGCATTGGCATACGTTGATGCAGCGATAGAATCTGGAATGGATGTTGATGATTTTGCACCAAGATTGTCATTCTTTTTTGGTTGTCACAACGATTTCTTTGAAGAAGTCGCTAAATTCCGAGCGGCNAGAAAGCTCTGGTATACACTCATGACTNANCGATACAAGCCACAGAATCANAAATCAACCATGCTGNGATTCCATACTCAAACAGCAGGCGTGACATTGACTGCACAACAGCCACTGAACAATGTCACTCGAGTGTCTTACCAGGCGCTTTCGGCTGTTCTGGGTGGCACTCAGTCACTGCACACCAATTCGTATGACGAGGCCATTGGTTTACCCACCGATAAGAGTGCAACAATTGCTTTGAGAACACAGCAGATTTTGGCCGAGGAGACAGGTGTAGCAGATGTTGTCGATCCACTGGCNGGTTCATATCATGTGGAGAAACTCACTGAAATGATCTATACAGAAGCCTATGAATTGATTCAAGAAATTGATGGGATGGGTGGAGCGCTTGCTGCTCTAAAAAATGGATATCAGCAGCGTCGAATACATGATTCTGCGTGGAAACAGATGCAAGATATCGAAAGTCTTGAACGAAAAGTGGTCGGTGTCAATCACGCTTTGATGGACGAAGATATTGATGTTGAGGGCCAAGAAATTGATTCGACCATTGCCGATATGCAACAAGAAAAGATGCACAAGCTGAGAAAGTTGCGTGACGAGGAGATAGTCCAGAACGCGCTGAATTCAATTACCGAAGCCGCTGCTACCAATGCCAATTTGTTTCCCCTAATTTTGCACGCAGTACGTGTTTATTGTACCGTTGGCGAGATTATGAATGCGATGAAGGATGTGTTTGGNACATGGTCTGCTCCCAGTGGATTTTGAGGGATTTTAATGGGCATCAGATTAGATCACATCGGTATTGCGACCGAAGATATCGAGCAAGCCAGTAAATTTTGGAATGTGCTCGGCTTAATCCAAGGCGCTGATGAGACCAATGTTGAACAAGGCGTGAATATTCGTTTTTTTGGTACGAGTTCGGGGTCCGAACCGAAGGTGGAACTGCTTGAGCCATTGGGCAAAGATACCCCTATTGGGAAGTTCCTCAATAAGCGTGGCCCAGGCATACAGCAACTCGCATTTGAGGTTGATGAGTTAGAGGAAACCATTCGTCGACTGATGGGTGAAGGCATACGCATGATTCATCAAACTCCTGTTGATGGTGCACATGGGACAAAAATCGCATTCGTGCACCCATCTAGCACCGGGGGTGTCTTGGTCGAACTGGTTGAGTATGTTACACGCTGAGGTGTCGATGTGTCCGATACATTGCTGACTGTTTCAGGTGTCACTAAATCGTTCAAAGATGTCACAGCATTGCAAAATGTCGATCTACAATTTGATTCAGGTGAAGTCGTTGGACTTGTCGGTGGGAATGGGGCTGGAAAAACAACGCTACTCCGGTTACTCTGTGGATTGTATCGGCCCACTTCAGGGGATGTCAGAGGCATGGTTGAAGGAGATTCGGTGGACATTCACAAAATGCGTGAGCATGTGGGAGTCGTTCCTGAAGCGACNGGNTTGTATGCTCGATTAACCGCTTGGGAAAANATTCGTTATCACAGCCGATTAAGTGGTGTTGACGATGAAATGGCATGGACNCGTACAGAACGATTTGCCAAATTNCTCAATTTTGATCAGGATTTGCACCGTTCAACACGAGGGTTTTCTCGAGGTATGCGACAAAAAACAGCGCTATTGCGTGCNTTATCGCATGGACCGAANATTCTACTNCTTGATGAACCAACGGGGGGCCTTGATGTTACGAGTGCTCGCATGGTACGAAANNTGGTGCGAAAACTTGGCGATGAAGGTGGNACTGTCATCTACAGCACCCATAATCTAGCGGAAGCGCAACAAGTTTGTGANCGCATCATCATNATCCACAACGGGACCATTCGCGCCCAGGGNACCCCGAATGCATTGTTGGAGGAAACACAAACANCCGATCTCGAGGAGGCCTATGTTGCNCTTACAGACGATGATTCACGTGTTGATTCTGCNGAGGAAGAAGGTAAACTTGCACGAGCTTGGAGACGCATGTTGACTCGAGGTGGTGCGTGATGTTGGGGATGAAGTATGCCCGAGTATTCATCGTGGCACAGAAAGAACTGATTGATTTCATTCGAGATTGGCGTACTGTATTGGCCATGATTTTGGTACCATTGATGATCTTCCCTGCCATATTCATTGCCTTACCATTGTTTTTGCAAGGTGAGGCTGCGGAGTTATCTGAATACGAACTGACCATTGAAGTTCAAGGCGATTTAAGTGAAAATTTATCCATGTATTTGCAAGATGAAAACTTGCAAATCATTCGTGCAAACTTGTCCATTGAAGGTAGTTTGTCAGAGCCAAGCATCGATGCGAGTCGTATCAATGAGGTAGGCACACCGACGATTCATGCGATTTTGAGATTGAAAGAGGTCGACTCCAATGCTTCTGAATCGTGGAATTATGCGATACTTTCGGACTCCACAAATGAGTTGTCATGGGAGGCTCGAACGCGCACCCTGACAGCCGTTTTGGCATGGGAATCAGATGTCATCAATCGAACCCTTGAGGAGAACAATTTGACTCGTTCAGAAGCGTTTGATCCCATTCACTGGGATGGAGACGAAAACAAAGCAGACGTGGCTAGTGGCGGTGAACTTGCTGCAATGGGACTCGCCATGTTCATCCCACTTGTTGTCGCCATGTGGACGACCACGGCGGCCATACAGCCATCGATTGATTTGACCGCAGGCGAACGTGAGCGAGGGACCATGGAAGCCCTACTATGCACACCGACTGCACGTTCAGAATTGCTCTTTGGGAAATGGTTGGCTGTAGCGGTTGTGGCTTGTGCAAGCGTGCTTGGACAAATGATCGGTCTACTTTTCGCGGTAAATTTCTTGACTGCAGGAGGTCTTGAATTACCAACAATTTCCGTTCGAGACCTTGCACTGCTATTCGTTAGTGTCATTCTGTTTGCTATATTCGTTGTCGCGATTGAACTCGCCATAGCTGTACGTGCACACAGTGTCCGTGAGGCAGGTAGTATTCTGGGACCCATGGTCATCGTATTTGTTGTGCCNACATTGTTCGCGCAATTTGTCAATCTTGAGGGCATTGAACTGTGGTGGTTCATCTTGCCNGTATTCAACATTACACTTGCAATGCGTGAGGCATTGATGGGCATCTACGATCCATTGCATATCGTGATGTGGGCCTCTTCATCGTTGCTTTACGCTGTAGGTGCCATTTGGTGGGCTTCGAAACAATTCAACAGAGAAGATTTAGTCGAATCACTATCGTAATACCANAGTATTACTGTGCGAATACTATTTATTTGGTGTACGTGACCGAGATTCATGCCCAAAGTGAGTCTAGACGTGCCTCAGCAGTTGCTGGATGATCTAAAACTGCANGTCGGTGATGGTGGTAAATTTGTCAGTGTAGCTGATGCCATTAGAACGGCTTGCAGAAAGTTGCTTGACCAACTGGATGTCATTGATGCTAGACATGGCAGAATCGGAGANGATTGAATGGTAACTGTTAGTGAAGCCGAAGATGCAGTCAAAAAGCTGCTTGAATATATTGAGGGGAGTGCTGAACGAGAAGGACTGATTGATACTCCGAATCGTGTCATTTCTTCGTGGCAGGAGATATTTTCTGGGTATCATGATTCAGCTGCCGAAATTTTGGATTCAACATTCAACGGTGAGGGTTATGATGGAATCGTACTTCTGAAAGATATTGAATTCCACAGTACTTGTGAGCACCATCTGCAACCGTTCAAGGGCCGTGCTCATGTTGGATATATCCCAGTTGATCGGATTGTTGGCATCAGCAAATTGGCTCGAATCGTTGACATGCATGCACGACGATTGCAGAATCAGGAACGAATCACCAAGGGTGTCGCTGATGATTTGGAAGAGCACCTTTCACCGCTTGGATGTGCGGTGATTGTCGAAGCCTCTCACGGCTGTATGCAATGCCGGGGAGTAAAGAAACAAAATGCGGTGATGACGACTTCAGCCATGCGTGGCGTCTTTTTCGACAAAGCCGAAGCACGTTCAGAAATAATGCAGTTGATTCGCAACTGAGTGATTTTATGTCGGCAATTTACCCCATCGTTGAAATTTTTCACTCCGTACAGGGTGAAGGGTTTCATGCTGGAGTCCCCCATGTGTTTGTTCGATTTGGAAATTGCAACCTACGCTGTGAATGGTGCGATACGGACTTTTTAACATATGAAGAGCGAACACTGGAATCCATTGTCGATGAAATTCAATCTTTCGACTGCAACCGTGTCATTTTCACTGGTGGAGAGCCCGCTATGCAGGATTTGTCGACTATTGGGGGCGAACTGAAATCACTGGGTATGAATTTGTCAATTGAAACGAATGGGACCATACCAGTTGATCCGATCATCGATTGGATTTGTGTTTCGCCGAAAGATCAGTTGTACCCCAACGTCTCAATCAAACAACGTACGGGAGATGAATTGAAGGTTGTTTACTGTGGTCAAGAACTCAGCATGTACGACGATTTGCGAACTGGATTTAGTCACACATTTTTGCAACCATGCTACATCGAATCAGATAGTGTAGAAGAGAATGGGAAATCGTTTCAGGTTGTCGAAAATATCGTCAAAAATACGCCTGGTTGGCGCTTAAGCCTACAGACACACAAGTGGATGGGGGTTCTCTAATGCGAGCAGTCATGGCTCTTTCCGGAGGCATGGATAGCACGGGTCTACTGATGAGACTACTCGCAGATGGATACAAAGTCAGTTGCTTGTCATACAATTATGGCCAAAAGCACAGTATCGAATTGGAACGAGCCGAAGCAAATGTTGCTTATCTAGCAGCCAATGGTATCGCCGTCGAACACCGAATTGCGGATTTGAGTTCTGCCATGAGTCTATTTCATTCGGCATTGACGACNGAGGGGTATGAAGTNCCTGAAGGACACTACGAAGAGGAACAGATGAAACAGACCGTTGTTCCGAACCGCAACGCAATTTTTGCATCAATTCTCTATGGATATGCTCTATCTGTAGCCCTAAGAGAGGAGACGGAGGTTGTGATTGCTCTGGGCGTACATAGTGGCGATCATGCAATCTATCCTGACTGTAGGCCCGAATTCTACGATGCCATTTCGCACGCCTTCGAGGTTGGCAATTGGGACAGTGAGAAAATCTCATTCCATTTACCATACATCGACGGTGACAAGGAAGTCATCCTCAGAGATGCAGAAGATGCCCTTAATACTCTTAAACTGGATTTTGATACCGTATTTGCGAANACGAACACTTCCTACAATCCAGATGAACAAGGACGTTCATCGGGTCGCAGTGGAGCCGATGTTGANCGTATTCTTGCATTCCATGCGATTGGAAGAAAGGACCCTGTGACCTATACAGAATCATGGGAGACCGTACTCGCGAATGCGATTCGAGCCGAACAGGAGATGAAGAAATGACAACAAGAATACGACGCTGGATTGAAACCGATACGGGACATAGGGTTCCAAATCACAAGAGCAAATGTTCCCATATGCATGGCCATCGATATCGTTGGGAAGCGGAAATTGAAGGTGATGTTGTCGAGNATTCTGGAGTATCGGATGAGGGTATGTTGATTGATTTTGGCGATGTTTCAGCCATTCTCAAGGAGCATGTCCATGATGTGGTTGACCATGCCTTTGTGATCTATTCAGCTGATGATAAAGCCAGGAAAGCACTAGAAATCATGGGCCCTGAACACCGTACGGTGATCGTTGATTTCATCCCAACCGCTGAAAATTTGGCTAAATGGGCATTTGAACAAGTTGAACCTCATATCAAATCCGTATACGGAAATAAACTCAGATTGGTCGCCATGCATGTACGCGAAACACCGAAGTCTTGGGCATCATGGTCACAATGAGTTGTGGAAGCGATTATCACGATTAGGTCAAACCCCCACCCATGGAGTGGTGGTTGCTGGCATGCATTGCATTGTGCCTCTACTTGATTTTGATACTGTTTCTACATTACAGGACTCCTGAAACACACATTGACTGGAGTACCATTGAGTTGCAAGATGTCCATTTTCCTGAATCTTTTGCATGGGGTGTCGCCACAGCTTCACACCAAATCGAGGGGAGGAACACCAACAATTGGTCTCAGTTTGAAGATACAAAGGATTTGCAACGTAGCGGGGATGCCTGTGACCATTGGAATCGTTGGAAAACTGATTTCGACCTGATCGAAAATCTAGGTGTGAACCATTACAGATTTTCACTGGAGTGGAGTCGAATTGAATCGGTTGAGGGTGTATGGGATGATTCGGCCATCGAACAATATTCCAACATGATCGATAATCTCATTTCGCGAAATATTGAGCCCATGGTGACTTTGCATCATTTCTCGCACCCAACATGGTTCGAAGATAAGGGTGGATTTGCCAATGCTGAAAATGTCGATTATTGGATACGCTTCTCAGAAAAAATGTACTCCGAATTAGGCGATCGCGTCAAGTGGTGGTGTACCATCAATGAACCTGCTGTATTTACTTCCATGGGATATGTCTTGGGCGAGTTCCCACCGGGTAAACGTTCATTCAAACTGACTCGAGCTGTAGCGCGTAACATGATGATGGCGCATGCTCGGTGTTATCGTGCACTCAAGTCAATGCCTGGCGGAGAATCTGCGCAGATTGGACTCGTCAAAAATATCAACATTTTTGATCCCTATCGGCGATGGAATCTTTTGCATTGGTTCCAAGCCAAATTGTTGGATGAAATGTTCAATCGATGTTGGATTCGTGGTTTGGAGACTGGAAAATTTCGTGCGCCATCCAGTTTATTGTCATCGAAAATTGATGGATTAAAGAATAGTAGTGACTTCATTGGCGTCAATTACTACACTCATTTACTCACGACCCCATTTATGCCGACTACTGTCGAAATCGATCCGTTAATTCGGCCTTGGGAAACCCGGACAGATTTCAGATACCCGATGTATGCTGAAGGTTTACATCGTTCCTTTCACATGGTCAAATCTCTGAATATACCCATTTATGTTACAGAAAATGGTGTGGCCGATGATGATGACGATCTGCGTCCAGAACATATCCGTCGACACCTTTGGTTGACTTCGAAAGCGATCGAAGAGGGGTTGGATATACGCGGATTCTACCATTGGAGTTTGATGGATAATTTCGAGTGGGCAGAAGGGTATACGCAACGGTTTGGGCTGTACCATGTCAATTACGATACACAAGAGCGCACACTGAAAGAAAGTGGAAAATTGTATGCTGATTATGCCACTGGTACTGTCATGCCGCAAGTCGTCATACTTGCAGGTGGACTGGGAACTAGACTGGGTGAGTTGTCAAAAACAATTCCAAAGTCATTGATTTCCGTCTCTGGTAAGCCCATGCTATCCCACATATTGGAATGGGCAGCAGGTCAAGGTTGCCGACGTGCTGTGATCTTAACGGGTCATTTAGGAGAGCAGTTTGAAGGATTCAAGCACGAGGGCATGGATCTGACATTTGTGCAAGAGTCTGAGCAAATGGGAACAGGTGGTGCTCTATTGAACGCCATTGACTATCTTGAGGACGAATTCATTTTGCTATGGGGTGATGATTACCATCCTGTCAATTATCGACGACTCTACGCAGCACACAAAGAACATGGGCAATCATTGACCATGACTGTGATTCAATCCGATCAACTGGTCAATCTGCGACATGAAAATGGGAACGTCGTTGAATATTCAAAATCTGAGATTTCTGACACTTTCAACGGCTATGAAGCGGGTACAAGTGTTGTCAATAAATCAGTGCTTGTGTCGTTCGGTAAGTCGAAAATTTGGAGTTGGGAGGAAACCGTGTATCCACAATTGTCAGGAAAAATACACGCTCATATTGATGAAACACCATTTTGGGACATGGGTACACCCGAACGATTGGAAAGATTAGAGGAATTCTTCGATAATCGCAGGTCCTGATGAAATGACTGGAATCGCTTCAGGTAATACATGGTCATCTTCAACAAGGACTAGAATCATTCCACCGAATCCCCCACCCATCATACGTGCACCGAGTACACCATCGGTTTGTTGTAGTCCCCTGACTTTTTCATCAATTGCAGGTAAACTCACCCCAAGTTGCTGCAATGATTTGTGGGATTGATTGATTAAATCACCCAATTCCTTGGAATTTGCATTGAGTGATTGAATGACCCTCTGGTTTTCTTCGGACACATGCTTCATTTGATAGGAGGATTCAANTCCATATTCTGTACTGGATAGTGTACGATGAATTTGGGAATCATACAACTTGAATTGCCAAGAAAGTGGCAACTCAATCCATTCAATCGAATGTGTACTAAAATCAATCAATGTCGCATGATCTTTTTTGGCAAAAATCATCGCCATTTGGTCGAGTAATCCGCATTTCGTACCCAACACTTGATGCTCGATACGCTGTGCTAAATGACAAGTGTCCATTGTACCAGTCTCGCCAGATACACATAATGCAATGGCGACACACAATGCCGCGGAAGAAGACATGCCTTTACCGATTGGAATGTTACTATCGATGGATAATTCAGCCGGAGGGCCTCCTGCAGCAGCCCATAATTGAACAACAGTGGGGTGGCCGATGTATTCAGTCGCTGAAAAATCAACCTCCAGTACCATCCTTTCCTGAATTGCAAATGGCAGGGCAAATCCCCCAGAGTAATCGGTGTGCTCACCAATGATATTGACACGTGCGGGAACCGTAGCACGACGTCTCATCAAAACCACTCAAGTTTGGAGAGGTGGGGGGGCCGGAAATTCACTGAAATTTGGAGTCACATTAGGAGTTTCCAATAAATTGTAATCTGAATCACGCCGGATTGGTTCAAAACCAGCACGCCTTACAGCCTCCTGTAATTCGACTTCAAGCGCACAAGTCTTGTCTGTACCGGAAGCTGAAACGACATTTTCTTCCATCATTGTGGAACCAATGTCATCCGCACCACCAAACAATGCCATTTGAGCAATATCTAGACCCATGGTTGGCCATGAACCCTGTATATGGCGAATGTTATCGAAAAACAGACGCGAAATCGCGACATGTCGCAAGTATTCAGTTGGACCTGCACCTAATTGTTGTTTATTCTGTCCTCGATTTCTGCGACCAAACACATTGGTCTCCAGTTGGACCGGCCATGCGATGAATGAGGTGAAGCCAGTCCATCCATTCTCATGCGCTTGATCTTGCAATTGTCGAATCCGGTCCATATGTTGAACGCGATGCAATTCAGACTCTCCAAATCCAAACACATTGGTGGCCGATGTCGTGAGGTCAAGTGATTGGGCTTCATGCATGACACGAAGCCAGTTTTCGGCGCTTCCCTTTTTTGGAGATATATCTAGACGGACATCGTCGACAAGCATCTCTGCACCACCACCTGGAAGGCCATGCATACCAGCATTCTTGAGTTCTGTAAGAACTTCGAGTGTCGATAGACCACAAACATCAGCAATACCTTCGATTTCAATTGGAGAAAAACAATCCAATGCAATCGAAGGGTGATGTTCTCGTAAGTATTGAATCAAATCCGTATACCAACTCAGAGGCAAGTCAGGATTGACGCCACCTTGCATCAATACACGCACGCCTTCAACATCTTCCAACTCTCTGAATCGAGTCGAAATTTGCTCAAATGTTTGTGTGTAAGTCTCTTCGTGACCAGGAGGACGATAGAACGAACAGAACTGACAGTTGATTGTGCACACGTTCGTATAGTTCACATTACGATCAATCATGTAGGTGACTTCATTACCTGGGTTCACAATTCGCCTGCGCTCAAGAGCTGCACTACGCAGGAGATTGAAATCAGCATTTTCGTATAATTCAGTAGCATCCTCAACCGTTAGGCGTGGGGGGGATGGCCCTCGCTGTTGTTTGAGAATTTCTTGCCACATTCAAATCCCTCAATTGTTGCCAACTAAGGCCTCAATATCTGCAACTTCCTTAGGGCATTTGGAAGTTAGTACGACGGGGCCATCAGTAGTGATAAGCACATCGTCCTCAATACGAATCCCGATCCCTGCCCACTTGGGGTCGATCTCAATGTCTTCTCGCCATGCACCAAAGTACAACCCTGGTTCGATGGTCAGTACCATCCCCGGTGTGAGGATGCGCTCTGGACCTTCATCGCCTTGGCGACCTCCGCCTACATCGTGGACATCTAGACCTAGCAAATGACCCGTTCCATGCATGAAAAATTGGCGATACAGGCCATTGTAGTCGTCCCCTAATGCCTCTTCAAGCGAACAATTCAAGATCCCCAAATCAATCAAACCTTGCGCTAAAACACGAGATGTCGCATGATGCATCGCACTCCAAGGCACTCCCACTTGGCAAGCGTCAATACCTGCGATTTGTGCCTTGAGTACCAACTCGTAGATTGCCCTCTGTGCTTCTGTAAATTTACCGCTCACTGGGAATGTTCGTGTTATGTCACTTGCATATCCATCAACTTCGCAACCCGCGTCGATCAGAACGACGTCTCCCTCTTTCGTAGCATCGCTATTTTCATTGTAATGTAGAATGGTGGCATTGTCTCCACTGCCAACAATGCTCGGATAAGCCCATTCAGACTTGTGATACAAGAAACAGCCCTCAATGATTGATTGTAACTGCCACTCACCCATCCCGGATTTACACTCCCGCATGGCTTCAATATGGGCAAAAGCAGCCAAATCTGCTGCATATTGCATGAGGGCGATTTCGGCATCAGATTTGGTTACACGCATGTCGTCGAGTACAGTACAAGGGTCGAGTATTTCATCAAATGTTTTGCCAACCAATTCATCAACGACTTGATCAAGACCAGTGATATGGTAAACCTGATTCGATTGAGACAGTAAACCAACAAGATCGGATTGTATATTCTCTCGACTTTCGGTTTCATCAACGGGCCAATTCTTGAGCGCACCTTGCGTACCTGGGCGACGACCCGTCCATGTTTCTTTGACTACGTCTCTTTCTTGAACATAAAGACGACATTTCCAAACACCATCATGATGGAAAACGGCCACACCTTCTTCTCCATGCCATCCTGTCAAATAATGGAGATATGAATTGAAACGATGACGATGATGGGTGTCACGACTGCGAATAGAAACTGGATTATTGGTAATAATCGCGACAGCATCAGTGGGCAACTGTTCACAAAATAATAGCTGACGCTTACGCATCTCTTCATGAGAGATTTGTGGTGGGCGCTTGCCCAGTGCAGAGGTGACCCTCTCGTACATCATGTGCCGGAAAACGGTGCCCTTCATGAGATATTCGGGTCAATCACGTTTCCATTTGGGAATCGTCCCAGAGTGAGTCGAATATCTTCGATTTATGAGGATGGCCGCTGTAACAATTACTGCAAANGTGGCAATGATTGCGATAATTGGGAGATTTGGACTCCCATCTCGTTCATCTCCTGCGGCATAAGCTGGATCCGAGGGAGTCCCTTGTACTCCAAAGGTCACGGATATTGAATCGTTCGCACCGTCATTGTCTGTGACCAAGAGAGTCAGGGTGTGTGGTCGAGTCAGATCATCTGGCTTGTCGAGATTTCGTGACCAACCCGTCATGACGGGCACTCCATCAATGGACCATGTGCAAATCAATCCATCTTGGTCATTGGATGTATCTTGGGAATCGCGACATTCAATTGGCCACTGATTACTGTCGATAAGCGTGATTCGATCACCATCAGCCAACGGTTGGCCACTCACTCGCAAAGAGGCAACAGGTGGTTGATTTGTGATGCTAAACGTGTGTGTAATAGTGTCTGTAAATCCAACTTCATCAACCACAGTTAGCGTGAGTGAAAAATTACCAGCCGTGCTCCCATCAATTGAATATGTACTCAAGTCCTTACCGCTTACAACTTGTGGGCCTTCATTTGCACCTTCCAAAACCCAAAGAAATACCAATTCGGCTCGTCCCCAAATCCCATCATCGCTCGAACTACCATCAAAGTAAATCATGTTCGAACTTTCATTGAGTGAACTCGGCCCTAATATTGCTGCAGTTGGAAATTGATTATCGATGCCAATCGTGCGACATACTGCAACAGAGGTTTCCTGATTCGTCACGGCACGAATGAGGAGTGAATAGGAGCCGTCGCCGTAAGTTGTCGTATCAAAACTGAATGATTGATCTAATGACGATAAGGTTGCATTTTTCCAATTCACATTGGGATTCTCAATCCAGGAAAGGGCGCAAGACTGTGCAATTGCCGAATCATTACTCAATGACCATTGCAAATCAGGTGCGTGACCGTCATCTCTGGCAATTGCAGAAATGTGGCCGACTCCTGAAAGCTTGTTCGTGGAATGACTGGAACCAAAAATCACTCGCGGAGATAGATTTTCGTCTCCATTACCCTCTGAAAATACGATCAATTGGGCGGTTCCAGTTTGCTGTGAAACATCAGTACCCTCAATTGCGATGACGCAAGAGCAGGGGCCAATCGATGAAAAATTGAGGTTCAAATGAAACGACCAAAGTTCCCTTGAGGATTGATTTAGAGGTAGTTGTTGTAGATTGGCTGACAAATCGCCAGANTCAACAATCTCCGCACCGTCGTATACTTTCCAAACCAAGTTCAATGGGAGCGTTTCATCGATGTATGTGCCCGTAATATTCACTTCACTGGTCACCACAATGCCTTGTTCGGTGTCAAATGTGATTTGTGGCGGGTCATCGTTCATCGACGATTCTGCATGTCCGTTCATTGACATCAGGGCCAGACAAAGCAAGCTCAGGTGCCACCATTTGACCCTGAACATACCCTGAGGGCACATCGGACCGTTTTCAATCGTTGCTCAAAATGCGTACGCTACGTGTGGTTTGTAGGGGAATTAGAATCACTCAAAATTGTCACAATGTTGACCCTGTCCGGGGAAACTATTGGATTCTCTCGGGTTCGTATACCATTTTTCTTCGCATTTATTTGAATATCCATCTTGATCTACATCGATGATGGCGTCTGCAGCATCAAANGGATCGAACTGGAAGTAATATTCCCAACCGGAAGCCATCCCATCATCGTCATGATCTTGGTAGAATACTTCTGGGCCATCTTCAAGCCCGTCTCCCTCCGTATCATTTTGTACAGGACTTGTACCGTTTAGCAACTCCTCATAATTGGTGAAGTTCTCTAAATCATCATAGAACTGCAATCCAGCTGATGTTTCNGGGTCNATGTGACAATTGAATGTCGTTGGNTCATTGTGAGATGGGCAGTATCGATTGAGCAAATTCGTTCTGTTGAGTCCATCTCGATCGAAGTCTTCCTCACCATCNTCAATCCCATCCAAGTCACTGTCAATCATACTTGGATCCATGGGGCCNCGTGCACCATAGCCTTGCAACTCTTCTGCACTGGTCAATCCNAGTTCNAGCGCCTTGTCAGACCAGTATACTTCCCAGCCATCAGGCAGTCGGTCTTGATCNGTGTCATCGTCAACCGGNTTNGTATTCCATCGATCNGGTGCTTCCATGGCGTTTGGTAGCGTATCGTTGTCAACATCAAAGTTGGCATCAGGCAAGCTNCCAAATGATGGATCTANGGCCCAGCGTCCGCCATTNTTNGGCATGGTGAAACCNGTGAGGTTCATTTCATGGATGAAATATCTTGGATCTGCTTTCCCGTCACCGTCAGCGTCACCTGCACTNCCCGACCACTCTTGGATTCCATTGAGGTAAATCCATCCACCTGCAGCCTTCTCGCATGATGAATCTTCACANCCGACNGGGCGCCAGGGNTCCATNGAAATCCACAGAGAATGNGAACGTGTNTTGTCAGTGGTTGATTCTACCTGCATTTCCCAACCATCAAGCATGCCATCACCATCTGTATCGTTGACCAATGGATTGGTTGCAGGCTGCCAAGGTCGAGGAATGTAAAGAACCTCATTACCATCGCTTAATGTGTCATTGTCCGTATCAGAATTGTTGGCATGTGTAATGTATTGGTCAAGACCCAAGGCAATTTCTTCACCGTCTTCAAGACCATCATTGTCGGTATCGAACATGGATGCATTGGTTGTGTAAGGCTCTCCATTCCACATGAATCCGTCTACAGCCTCCGTATAATCTTCGAGATTATCACCGTCAGTGTCGCGGTTACTGGCGTTGGTGTATGTCTCATAGTACTCCCGGCTGTCATTCAGACCATCTCCGTCGGTATCGAACATATTCGGATCACTGTACACATCAATTTCATTGACACCACGTTGAACAACCCGGATGGTCCAACCCATGACCTCAATGCCGTCAATCAGACCATCACCGTCAGTATCCTGAATCAGTGGGTCGGTTGAACGACCCAAAATCACCCAATTTTCTTCGGGCTCATTGTAATCTGTATCCGGACTGAACTTAGCACGGTATTCATCCAAGTTGGTGAAGCGCTCGCTCTGCTCTACAATGTTCATCCAAACAAAGCTACGCTCAGTAATTTCCTCGTTGAGTACAGCAGAAATCGAGTACACAAATCCATTGCAAGGAGCCTTGAGTGGAATCAATTCATATTGCTGATTTGCGCCACCTGAACTGGCTCCAGATAGTGTGACTTTGGCCCAAGCAACCGTTTGATTCTCAGTCACTTCTTCGTACAAGTCGACTGAAATCGCGTGAACACGCGCAAATCCATCGAATTCAGATAGGCGCACATCGCCATTTCCATTCTTGTCAAATCCATCATAGTCGGGGTCATCGTTACCGTTGCTTCCATCACGGGGGTTGATTCCGTTACTGGCCTCCCAACCATCTGGCATGAAATCTCCATCAGTATCAGGGTCAGTCGGATCGGTGAAGTTGGCTGGACCAAAGGTGTAGGCGACTTGATACTCTTCNACATTNGANANACCNTCACCATCTGNATCTGAGAANGANTCNGTNGCATTGGCNGNATCTANNACNNNATTGTANCAATANTCGAANCCNTCAGGCATGCCGTCACCNTCNGTATCCCAGTCACCNGGNCCATTTGTNCGNCCATCNNNGTCCATNTCTTGNTCNAACCANTCGAGGTTNTCCTCNACGATTCNNGCNTGNGTNAANGGNGCNTNCATNNTNATCGGANNNATNGANGANCCACAAAANGAATCNATTTCAATATCNCCAAANGCNACTTCNACTTCGTCACCNATTANATCGCCNTCACTGTCNAGTTCCCANGGATTNGTNCCNTANCGCTCCTCAATGTAATTNGGCATNGAATCTNNATCNACATCGAGAACTTGNTCACATGAGTGGCGCNCTGTGAATGAATCTTCCAATAGATTCCACTCGTCTTCCCCGTATGACAAAATCCAGTCAGCCACGACTGGGGGGCTGAGCAAGCTACAGTCCCAATTGGCATCGACTGGATTCATCAATAGTATNACGTTTCCATCTGCGCCTAATTTTTCACGCTGATGCATTACTTCCCAACCATCATTGAGTCCATCGGAATCAGTATCTCGCAGANTCGGATTTGTCCCGTAAAGTGCTTCTTCGGAATTGGGCAACCCATCGCGGTCAGGGTCACCATTGGGGCCATTGTCAGGGTCAGGGAAAGTTTCGTTGTTTTCACCAGTNGTCACATCATCATCTGTNGGGGGTGAAGATGATTCGATTTCTGCAAAATCAGCATCTCCATCGTCGAGGGGATCTAGGCCATTGGCAACTTCCCATCCGTCGAGTAAACCATCACCATCAGTATCGTTATTGTCGAAATCAGTTCCATATTGAGTGGTTTCCATCCGGTCGCTCAATCCGTCTCTATCGTAATCTGCACCACCATCCTGAGTTTCCCCCTCAGGAGCAGTGATGTCATCGCCCGCTCGATCAAATCCAACTGTGGTTTCCATCGCTGAACCGACGATGGTGTACATTCCTGCTAGGCAGATGGTTGCTGTAATTGCGACAACTGCCCATTGGTTGTGATTTAGTGCCATATNCTCATCTCCACAGGGTGCGTAGCACCCTTCGACCTTCCATCGACATTGCGCTTTGCACTTAATGATTGAGTGGTGGCGTGCGGCAAATAATCAGCAAGAATTGACCAATCATGCGATTTCACGACGATTCTTGACTATGATGCAGTGACCATCTTCTGTTGATTTCCATTCAGCCTGAGCGCCACGGCCCTCGGCTCGCTCCCAACAGCCGAGCAGTCTGCCGGTTACAATGGCTGGGTGGAGTGCTGCTGAGAGGTATAGCTCGACACCACCATGGTCATCAATTTCNGTGGCTTTTGTCACTCTGCCCAAACCCTGCATCGATAGGTGTCTTGTTGCGACATCGATCCAGTGTTCAGCAGATGCAACCAATACCAATTCACCCGCACCTAAAAACTGCTTACGGGATGCTTCCGCCATTGCATCCCACATCACGATTTGTTCGTTTGAATTTAGGCCATCCCAAGTGGTTCTGGAATCCGTTGATCGCTCTGTTGATGAAAGATAAGCCACCGCCAGATCTTCAAAGCGCAATAGGCTGTCTCTGGACAACATCATCACGCGATTTCCTTCTACTGTCCACAAACCCTCGACTTCAAAGCGAGCACGATGAAAAAGTCGAGTATCAGTACATGTCTTACCATGATGATCATGCCACCCTGTGTTGGACTTTGATGGTGGTGGAATTTGTCGAGAATCTCTGGTCAATTCAATCACAGTCTCACCTGCACCACGATCAGACCACTGGAAGCGATATCGTTGCTCATGAATACATTCCCAGGCCGCATTTCCAATCCCTGCGGCAAGTGCTGTGAAAGCACGATTGGCGACGATAATGGTGTTCGATTCACTGCCTTTTTCTAAAATATCCAATTGTCCTAATCCTCGTAAGTTCCAATCTTGATTAATCACCGATAGCCGCTTTTTCTCCTGATTGAACCAGGATTTGGGCAAAGGTGGCAACTGATTCCAATGCCATTCCTCCGATTCGGCTGCCGCATGTGCCAGCCTTCTACCGAGGGTTTGGTCAAGGATCCCTTCTAATTCTGAAAACCACCTTTCAAACCCAGATACTGTCAAACACCAAGTTGGTTGCTGGTTGATTTCATCTAAAATGAACCCGTTATCAAGTGAGGGGAATCTCTGCATTAATTCCTCGATCAACCATGGGGTCGATTCATCCATAGGGTCATCGACTAACGGCATTGAATCACCTATGAAAAGTC
>PBPV01000013.1 GCA_002724815.1 Methanobacteriota archaeon
ATGCAAGAAATGAATGTCATTCACAAATTCAGCCATTTCCAACCATTGCCTGAAAATACTTCCATTATGGAGAAAATACTTCTGTATTTCATTCGGATTGTTTCCGCATGGATCTCACCCTTAATGTTGGGACTCATTCCGTTCACACTCATTGCACTATACCTTACCAGCGACTCTGGCAAAGATCAAGCCATATATTGGGGAATTGCGATTGCTGGGATGTTTGTGGTTTGGTCTTTTGCTCAAGGACGAGCATTGTCAACCAGTTTGCGCATCTTTGTCGAGGGGCGTGCTGTGAAAATTGCCTCAATTGAGCGCAATTCTAAACGATTCACCTCAACTTCAATTCACATGACAATCATCGGAGTATTTGCCGCTTCCACGTACTGGATTCTCGTCACGGGTGCGGACAATTCTGATGAGATGGGTTTCATCGACATGATGGGGGCACTCCTCTTTGCGTTGGCCGCCGTTGCAATCCAAGCCCTGCTTTTTTGGCGCACGACCGAGGGTCGCATCGCCGATTCAAGGCGTAAGGACACAGCAGCATTTGGGTTCGCCTGGGGCTTGTTCATGCAGTTGTTTGTGACTTGGCATTTGCTGAGCGCTGTCCGGAGATTCATGTTCGATGATTGGGGGATGTTCCTGATTCTTGAGGAATTCATACTGATGATCATTACCGTCATCGCCGCGATTTGGAGTCTTGCCAAAGGGGCACATCAACGCGGATTCAAGATGTTTAACGAAAAAAATGCCGTGTTCTGGGGCCTCTCATTCGGCATGGCTTACTCGGGATCAATCGCCATGATTTCGGTACTTGGTTCAAAGTTGACTGAAGGTGCCATCGGCACATTGGGCGTCTCTACTACGATTGGCATAGGCCATTTGATTACTGCATTCACAATGTTGATGATTCACAGTTGGAGAATTGGCAGCCTCGATCAATGGTTAGATTCTGCTCGCCTGGAGAATTCAGTGATTGAGGAAGATACTGAGCGAGAAGATTCACAAGTCGAAGAAACTGAAGATGAATCTGAAGAAGAAGATGATGAATTGGATATTGAGTTGGTCGATATTCCTGACCCTGTGCTTGAAGACGATGGGTTTGATGATTAGGAAACTAATCTTTCGGCAAACCACTGACCACTGCCACTACACGCATTCTGTCGCCCAATTTTGGCGACACCCTCGCGCCAATGATGACTTGAGCATCTGATGACAAACCTTGAGTGAATGCGTCAGCGACACCTTCGACCTGTTTCAGTGTCATGTGAGGCCCCCCCTCGACTTGAAGCAAGCACCCTCTTGCCCCATCGACTGATAGAGCTGCGAGTGGGGATGAACGTGCACGTCGATAAAGTTCGTCAGCTTCGTCACAATGGCCTTCTGCGACTAGCAAAGTAGAGCCGCCTGTTTTTGAGACAATCGCGCGTAAATCCATCAGATCTAAGTTGATGAGTCCAACCTTGGCCAAAGTTCGCATCAACCCTTCACACAATTCCTCGACCCATGCTGAACCTTGCTGCCAATCCACACCCCGCTCTCGAGCCTGCAATGCCATTCGATCCAGACTGAGTTCGACACACACGTCGGATGCGGCATTCAGACGCATCAGAGCTTTTTCGGCGATTTTCTGACGTTCGGATTGGGCCTCAAATGGCATCCCTGCGACTGCAATCACCATGCAACCATGTTGGGAAGCTTGTCGGGCGAATTCAATTGCAGCACCCGAACCAGAACCGCCGCCGAGTCCGGTCAGAACCAGAACCAACTCAGCCCGCTCAAGGAAATGAGAGGTAATGGGTTGGAGGGAACGCATCCGAGCTTCGGCCAATTGAGGCATGCCAGCGCAACCCACCTCAGTGGGGGTGTCGCCCAGTAGCAAGCAATTGGCGTTTCGAACGCCATCCATCGAGAGATTGTCTGCGTCAATTAGGGCCAAGTCCACCCATTCGGAAACATGAGAATGGGACGCTTTTGCCCAAGTACAACCCAGCGTCCCCACGCCGGCGATGAGCAGTTCGCCCTCCTGCATAATGTTCGCTGGACAAGAGAGGACATGAGGATTGTTGACTAATCGCGACCAATGTATCTTGAATATCTTCGCCGAGCGTCCCTCGCCCATGCATTGTCTGGCTCGATTTCTAGAACCATATCATAATATCTCACTGCATCCTCAAATTCGGACAAATGCTTACCATATAGATAACCGAGATTGGATAACACTGGAATGCATTCTGGTGATTCTTCTAACATTGAAAGTAACAGGCTCTCGGCACTGGTCAAATCCATGCGTTCCATGAGGGCTTCAGCATCCTCTAAATCCGACAATTGCTGATCTGTGAGGTTGTACGTATTCTCCCAAGTTCGCTCTGACATGCTCCTGCGAGGAGTTTTAGGCTATTCAGGGCTACGGAAGAGTGAGTTGATTTAAGTAGTGAAAATTCGGCTCACTGCGTCTGATTTTGACGTCATCATTAAGCAAGGTTTATGTTGGTCGTTCATGGCGGTTCTCACCGTAGGTGAGTGACACCTACGAGGCTTGGTAACTTGGCACCATCTCATCGAACTCGCGTCATCCTTACCGGGCTGCTCATACTGCTGTTTGTTGCAGGCTCATCTCAGGCCGTCCCAGGCGGAATTTATGGGGATGAAGCCAAAGGAGATACAGATGTTGCCAAGACGGGGTGCACATGCCATTCTGGCAATGAAATTGCCCCTGACGATTCCGTCACCGTCATGGTTGCTGAAGCCCCTTACGAATACAACTCCACAAAAGTGTATACAATGAAAATTCAGATTATCGGTGGACCTGAAATCGGTGGTTCCGCATCGGCTGGGTTCTCTATGCGCGTCTCTGCCGGAGCACTTGGTGCTGCGGCCGGATACGAAAACTTGGTTCAGAACGGAGACGATGAATTTACACTGACACACACAGAAGCTGGAAACAACCCGAGTGATCGGGCATGGATGTTCACATGGACGCCTCCCGAATCGGGCAGTGGAGATGTGACTTTCTGGTTGGCAGGGAACAGTGTCAATGGAGACGGTGCCCCAACAGGCGATGCTTGGAATCGCCTTTCGTTCTCATTGGGAGAAGGCGACGACAGTGGTTCAGTCAGAACCATCTTTGCAGGCAACGGAGACGTGGCTCCGCCGGCTGCAGATCACGGACATGTCGACCTGCACCACATGGGTGCACCATTCCGAGCCCATTGGCTGGGCCTACTCGGGTTCGGCGCTGTTGTGGCCGTGATTGTGTTTTGTGGATTTTTCCTACGATATGGATTCAGTAGACATTACGAAGGCCGCTCAAATCTAATCCGGCTTCGGATGAAACACTTGCGACGAGGTGACCAACTATGAGTGAAGACATTGTCATGCGGTTGCTGCGTCAGGTTAAATCTGGCGAAGTCAGTTTAGAGGATGCAAGATTTGCTCTCGAAGATGTCAACCTAACTGAGGAGGAGTACATCACTGCGGTAGACCACGGTGTGTTCAACATGCCAGAGGCGGGAACCATTGTCCGTTCAAGTATCTCTCCCAGTGCATCGACTTGGTTGGTCACAATCGTCTTCGTTTGGGGACTGTTTTGGACCATCTATTGGGCCGGAGGGTTGGCTTACGGGCTATTCAACCACTGGGACCAGCAAATGCTCTCTTTCTTCCTTGCGATGATGTTGACAACCATCATTATCATGGGCATTGTGTACCTGAAATGGGTGATGCCAGATACACTGATTGTTAAACATCGGCGAAACAAGTACATTACCCCGAAGGACCCCAACAGTTGGAAGAATTACAAGGTGTGAACATGGCTAGACAATTTCGACTCCGACCCGCNCCAGGCNCCNTGAATGNAGGNGCAGAGAACGATGGTTCNATGCTCGATCGCCGTCGCTTCATGAAGTATACATTCAATGCAGCCGGCGGTGCCATCGCCATGGCCAGCCTAGGTTCAGTTGGCTTCGCATCATTCCTAATGGGCCAAGCCGACACCGGTGGCGAAGATACGGGTGTCAAGTATTGGGTTCCAAAGGGACAGGAAGACACAGTCTGGTATGGTGCACTGCATGAACAAGAAATGCAAAAGTCCCACCTAGAAGCTGAAGCCGCCAAATCGGCGACTGGAATGTCTGGTGCCCAGGGTGTCTGGAGTGGGATGCCAGTGAATATCGTCTACATCCCTCACGCTGAAAATGAATCCAAGCCACCTGCGGAGGGTGTGCCTCGCATCCAGTATGGCGAAGGGTATGATGCGGCTGGAACATTCATCGGACACGGTCGGGAGATTTTCGATGTTACCCTCGAGGATGGAAGTCCCGATACAGCACTCCAACCCCATGACAATATCCTNTTGATGTTTAGTCGATGTCCACATCTGTGTTGCATCCCTGGCTGGCAGTTGGTCGCGAATGACTTCACTGCAGATACTTGGTTGCCAGGTGGTGTGGATGCAGGAGGCAACAAATTGTTCTGCATTTGCCACTCATCTCGCTATGATCCAACGATGCTCGAGAAGAATCGAAATCGAAATCGAAGCAATGGTTCTACATTCGACTACTTCGGAGTCCGTCTGACGGGTGGCCCCGCTCCTGTAGGATTGCCATTGATTCCATTCACGGTCGAAGATGACGTGATCAAGGGACTTTCAACGTACCAAGAGTGGTACACATTCTGTGATTGAGGTGAAATGATGTTACAAGTTTGGTTGCTAGGACTTTTTATTGCCGTTATCACGGTCATTGTGGCATTTACCCTGCGCAAAGAAAACGAGGAAATGCCTCGCAAAGAGATTCTTCGAGCAGTAGAATCCACCGGCAAACTAGGGCTAGTCGAGAAATCATTCCTTTGGGCGTTCTCTTGGCTTGATACTCGATTCCGAGTCCAAGATTACTGGGCAATGTCTCGTGATGCATACCACAGCATGCACCGTCAGATGCCCCTCACACATGCTGAGAAGTACAAATTGCGTATCATTTGGTATTGGTATCCCCTGTATTGTCTAGGTGGTATCTCTTTCCTCGCATTCATCATCCTGGTGATTACAGGAACGATTCTTGGCATCTATTACGTGCCCGGAGGAGAGGGCGATCCAACTCCAGCTTACTCTAGCATGGAGTTCATCATGACCCAATTGCCCTTTGGATACATCATCCGTTCCATTCACCACTGGACCACACACTTCATGGTCGCCGCGGTATTCTTGCACATGTGCAGAGTATACTTCACCGGAGCTTACCGCAACCCACGTGAACTCAACTGGCTCATCGGTGTGGGCTTGATGTTCTTCACCATCTTCTTCGGCTACTCTGGATACCTCTTGCCATGGGATAGTTTGGCCTTTGGTGCAGCGACNATCGGAATCAACATGGCAAACAGCACCCCACTCATCGGAGCTTGGGTGGCCAATGCAATGTTTGGAGGTACGAGCCTAACCTACCAGACCGTCACTCGAATGTATTTCCTACACGTATTCATTTTGCCTGTGATCGTAACATCACTGATATTGATCCACCTGTTCATTGTGTGGGTTCAAGGAATTGCGGAGCCGCATTGATTGGAGTTGAAGAAAATGGGACTAATTGAGAACCTCGGCCGGATTGCGGACACCTATGTTCGTGAGAAGGACAGCCTTCAATCCGCTGACAATGAACGACGACGTGTATTCGTTGGCCATGCATTTTGGCCACATGAAGTTCTTCGCGATGGAATTATTTTCGCGTCCATGGTCGCCGTTTTGGCATTTTACTCATGGTTGATTCCACCGCCACTACACGGTGCTGCAGATCCTTACGCTCAAGCCGGCTTCGTTTTCCCTGACTGGTACGTTCTATTCAGTTATGGATACCTGCGCTGGGGTGAGTATTTGCCTCAATTCGATATTCCTGCTGGACCGATTGGTGAATTCTTCGGACAGCCCGTCATTGCATGGAACGCAGCATGGTGGGGGGCAGCCATTACCGGTTTGCCTGTCGGAATTCTTGCTCTACCACCCTTCCTACCAGGTCGAGAAAAGCGTGGAGTGGAAGACCCATGGTTTGCCACCGCAGGAGCCATCTATTTGGCACACGTATGGTTCATCAGTGTATTCTCAATCAACATCTTCCTTGAGTTATATGGGAAAAATCGAACCGACTTCTGTCAACTGAATTCGCATGCAGGACTGAATTGTGGAACGAGGGCTCCATGGCTTGCTGAATTGTTCAATGCTGTNCCTTGGATTTTGACTGGGATTTTCATATGGGTCGCCCTGTACATGGGCATTCGGTGGTTCATGGTCAAATCCATTGGAGCTCGAACTACACCACAGTTGGGGAAACAAATCTCATTTGCCACTCTGATTGTTACTGTGCTTCTATGTTCGGTGACTTGGCCTGTTTACAACAATGGATTCTGGGACCAAGGTGGTCTTGGAGCAATGGATGAAGAATCGGCCTTGGAAGAACTCCGCGGACAACCTGTCGATACACTGGTGAACATCAATGAAGGTCACCATTGGGAAACCATCGAAGAAGAATGTTTGACCTATGAACAGAGCTTGGCAAATCCCGTTTGGGAGAATCCCAAATTTGAGGGAGAAGATGCCTACAGCCGTTCGGATTTCTGCCTAGTCACGGCAGGACATTTCCTCAATTGGGGAATTTANCAACCAACTCAAGAACATCTCATTGACTTCAGTGGAGTGAATGGACATACCGACAATGAGATCGGTCGTAANGGNGTGTCTGGAGATTGGAATGAATCAGGCAATGACGCGACTGGTGAAGTCCCAATCTCAGCCGAATGGGTGCTTAACATCGAGGATTTCGGCAAAGAAACTGTGTTTGTCGATNTCGCTTGCAATGAGCGCTCAAGTGAATGGGGCATTGGCGAGGGATCTGGGACCATGTCAGTCAGCCATCCAGACTCAGGGCAGACATTCTATGATGGAGCCTGTGAAAACACTGTGATGAAACTTGAACCTGGCGAATACAACATTGCATTCTCCACGTTGTGGACTGGTGTGAATTCATCATACACCGTCTTCGCTGGATTCAATNTCATTGCTTACCAACCGTTGCTCATCGGAGAAAATGGNCAAGCTTTGAACCGTGATGACCCCACCAACCTTACTNGAGCAGACATTGGCCTAGACATCGCATCATTGTCGAGCCACATGGTCGAGAACCCAACCTATCACAAGAACCCCAAGAGCTTGGACGCGAAACTAATCTATTCGCTATTCATTCCCTGTTTGGGCGTAGGTGCGGTGGTCTTCATGCTCATGCGCAGCATGGCACGCGGATACGAATACGAGATGAACAAATGTTACGGCTGTGACCTTTGTGATGATGCCTGTCCTGTGCGATTGTTCAATGCGGGTGACAAACTCAACATCATTTACAATACATGGAACAATGAAGATGATGGAGTGCCTCTGTACTCTTGCCTCACCTGTTCTGCTTGTTCAAATGCCTGCCCNCAATTGGTNGANTACGACTCNTATGTNGACATGCGAAGNGCACTGATCGTAGGCGGNCCNCCNGCATCGAANATNCCACATACAGTATTGCAAGCNGTCCTTGCTGCAGAAGCTGAGGAAGAGCGAGATGCTGATTTCATCTCAGTNGAGGACTACCCCATCGANTCAAGCATCGGATANTATCCGGGNTGTGTNGATTATTTGGATCAAGAGATGATTTTCAGCCANGTCAATGAAGGNGANATGAANCTNGGAGATGCGACAACATCNGCATTNACTCTGTTTGAAGAGATGGAGAANGACGTCGCCTATCTNGGNCGTGACTTCCTNAANTGCTGTGGACACGANCAAAAGTGGCAAGGCATGGATGAAGTCTTTGAGAAGTTGAAGGCNTACAACCAGAAGAAAATTCAGGNCAGTGGTATTGACACATTGGTTTCCAGTTGNGCTGAGTGTTTCNNGACCTTTGCNAAGGATTACGAATTGGAAGGAATCAAGGTTATGCACACAACCGAATTCTTGATTGAGAACGGCTTTGACATGAACCTAAAATCCGAAGAAGATGTTACTGTCACTTATCACGACCCCTGTCGNTTGGGTCGCCAAATGGAAATTTACGATGAGCCTCGNAACTTGGTCAGTGCCGTGGAGGGCGTCGACTTGGTGGAAATGGAACACCATGGTGAAGATGCACTCTGCTGTGGTGTNTCCAGTATGATGTCCTGCAATGAAGACAGTCGNGCCNTGCGAGTTCANCGATTTGANGAAGTTCGTGCAACCGGTGCCGATATCATGCTCACATCCTGTCCAAAGTGTGTANCNCACTTTGAGTGNCTCAAGTTNGAGGGNGANCCAAANCACGATTTCGAAATCCTGGATGTCGTCTCGTTCTTGGCTCGTCAAGTTGAGGCNAAGAAGCAGGCGTGAGATGCTTGGTCTCGTTGGATCGAGATTGGATTTCTGGATTCATGATTGGCCCCGTTGCTACGCTGACAGTGGCCCTGATGTTGTCATGGAAAGCGGCTTGGATTGGCATGGTTTGTGACCTCATCATTGGGTTTTTCCTGATTCTTATCGCTTTGGGTTATGACCGACCAAATATGGCGAAGGGAACTGCGACCGGGTTTCTGGTCGCCTTTNTGATTTCAATTCATCCACTATGGCTGACATTCTACGCTTAGGAAGATTTGAGAAGAACGGGTGGCCCCCACCAACCATGACCACCCGAGAGGAGTTGGATTCTAGGCGGCTCAACGAGGCTGCTCGGATCCGACTTGCACTGAATTCTATGCGCACGGAAGCGCGTGAAAAGGTGAAAGGGGGCCCTGGAACGGTCGCCTTCGTCAAGGAAGAACTCTGTATTGGGTGTGACCAATGTACATTGGTATGCGATGATGATGCCATTGAATTGTATGATACTCCATTGGCCAGTCCGATTTTGAACATCGATGTCAACCGTAAGGCAAAGGTGCTTAGAGACCCATGTACAGGTTGTCGACTCTGTGTGTTGGCTTGTCCGACAGATGCAATCATCATGATAGACCGTTGACAAGGATTGATGTGTAGATTCATTGAGGAGATAATATGGCCGAAGACAAACCCATCCGATTTGGAGCTGAGTTCGGACCAGAGTCAATGTCGGGGACAACCAAAGGTGTCGGTTTGGCTACATTCAAGCGATTGGTTTGGATTTCCAACCTNGGAGGANTNCTNTTGGTNGCAATCGCNCTAGANATGGCAATNGCTTACCAAATGTTTTGGTCGGCACTTGTCGTTGGCATCGNTGGAGTGCTCGTTGCACTATTTCCTTCAAATTACGAAATTATGGGCATGGATGCACCACCAGAAATGGCGAGTGATGAATTAGAGTGAAGCCGACTCAATTGCGATTCCAAGCATGGCGATTTCTGCTACCAACATGTGCCAGTGTTGACGTCTGGATGCAATCGCTGGATCATCAATCTCATGTGGATGGATAAACACAGAAGATGGACTGTTGAGATTGGCCATTTCTCCTTTCTTGGCATTGGCTCGATAAAACCAACCCCCAACACGTCCATTGGCACAATATGCGACGGGTTCTACAACCATCCCATCCCACGAAAGTGCGCTAGGAACACCTTCCTGCAGCAAGAAATCTTCTGCTTCCGCACCTCCTTTCCCATAGGTCAGTTTTCGCATCTTTCGATTCGATAATGCCAGCAACTCTTCTCCAGAGGTGATTTCAATAATACCCAATCCAAACGTTCCAGCATCATTTTTCACAAATAGAGTGGGNGTACCTGAAATTCCATATTGATCGTACTTCGATTGTAAATCTGNNAGGAATTGGTCCGCTTCTGCTGCCAATAATGTACGGCAGGTATCCTTGTCCAAACACTTCCCCTCAGAGACAAACCATTGTGTTGACAGTAGCCATGGATCGATGTCCAGTAATTGTGAAATCTCATCTACCAGTGGTTGAATCGCCTTGAAATGAGACGATTTACGGCGTTGGTACCAACCCATTTCCGGAGATGGAAGTGTGGGCACACCTAGGTCTGGAAGCGGGCCATCAGTGAGATCATTGTTGAGTAGAATCAAGTCGGGAATCGTGCCTCCANCATTCACTGGACCCTCTTCGTGAGTCTCTAAGACGCCCACGGTTACAGCATATCCTTCNCCCTCCAAGATTGCCGACAAGGCAGATAAATGCTCAACATAAGCTGGGTTTCGGGTATGAGCCTCAGGCCAAATATGGACGTGCCGTAAATCACCGATGGCATTCCGGAAATGCTCACCAATATCGCCGTCTTGCAAATTGTTGAAACCTGCAGGGTATTGGTTCGCATCTACGACCGCAACTTTCCAATTGGCATCACGAATGTCAACTGAACCATAGATTGGCATCTCTAGTTTNGATCTCTTTTCAGCGAACCATGATTTGATCTCTTGCTCCTTGGAGATGATTTTTTCCTCAAGTTCGGCGAGGAGATCCGGTCCAACGTATGACATCATTCAACATCCTCCAATAGAGTCATCAAATCTTTTTGTTCACGACCTACACCACCATCGGTAATATGCAAGGAACGAAACAATCTCAGACCAAGTGAAATTTCAGGTTGATCATTGAACATCCCTGCCAATTGTGGGAAATCGTTGGCGTATTGCAGAGCATGNCCATGCAATTCATCCAACAAATTCTCAATCATGGTCGGTGAAGTTGCACGACCCGCAGGTAACTTCGGACGATTGACAATTTCTTTTGGCAATCGGGTCAAATCTGCGGCAGCTCGCAAGGCTGCCTTTTCCACTTCNGGCGATAGTTTCCAATCAAGTGGAAGATCNGATGATGCACCCACATGTGTCTGCCCGAGGAAAGGAACTCGAACTTCAAGTCCGTGGGCCATGCTGTGTCGATCGACCAGCCGCAACTGGAAATTGGTCAATTGCCCATGATTCATTTCGTAGTCTAGAGCCGAATTCAAGTTCGAAAATACGGTGCTGGGATTATGGTCACCAGACCACCCATTTCCGACAACCCCCCCCTCTCTCAATCGATTTGCAAACGGGTGTTCACAGGCATCCAATCTTGAATTGATTGAAAGTCGATGGCTAGAGAGGTCCTTGTACCGAGGATACCCTGCATGCAACTCATCCGCACCCTGCCCACACAATCCAACTTTGACCGATTGCGACATCGTCGAAAAGAGGGGTTGGAAGAACAGTACAGTAATGTCCAAATCTTCACCATGCCAAGACAAACTGGGTAGAGATTGATTGAAGGCATTGCCCTCAAGGACATGCTGATGGTGCTCCAAGTCGAGTGCTTGACAAACGATTTCAGCCGCTTTCCAGTCAGGATTGTCTTCAGATTCTGCAACCGTCCAACATGCGGGGAGGGGGTAACCCGTTCGCCGCGAGGCTTCGTGAGAAATGGCAGCCACCATGGCCGAATCTAGACCCCCACTGAGAACAATCCCCAAAGGTACATCCGACATTAGACGATCAGCCACAGAACGAGTCAATGACTCAAGTAAAATCGAGGCATCTTCAGCCGGATTCCATGATTTCTGTGGATTGGATTCGTAAGAGTCAATCCATCGAACCTTTTGTTCCAATTGTACCCCGTTATCAGTCAGTTTCCAGGTTTCGATGGAGCCAGATTCTACCGATTGGACGCCCTCAAACAATGTAGTTTGATCCAGTGGATATTCGAAGGCAATACGTGCAACAAGAGCATTCATATCGATGGCTGAGCAATATTCAGAATAAGCTCGCAACGACTTGACTTCAGAACCGAACAACAGGTTGCCATCTGAGGTCTGCGTCCGAACCAAAGGTTTCACGCCCAAACGATCGCGACACAAGATGAGGACCTGGCGAACAGAATCCCAAAGTGCGAACGACCATATTCCATCCAAGCGTTGAACCCAAGATACATCATCCTGCCTAGCAGCGTAAGCTGCTAAAATTGATTCTCCATCTCCCTGAGTTCGAAAAGCAAATCCTCGTTCCTCATTACGGATTTGTTGATGATTGTAGATTTCTCCATTCATCACCAACACGCAACCATCATCGGAGTGTAGTGGTTGAGTCGAACCGGCAACATCAACGATTGACAATCGAGTATGACCCAATCCTACGCCGCCATGCTGACAGGGTTCAGACCACGATTGTATTCCGTCGGGCCCACGATGTTTCAACAATGAGGCCATGGATTGTGCCAACGCTGAATCGTCCCCATTGGGACCGAAGATTCCAGCGATACCACACATGGTCATCGGCCTATGTCAACGCATTTCAAGGCGTGGTCGAAGTTTACAGGATTACGTGTAAAGGAACATGGTCACTGCCAAAGCCGCCATCGAAAACAGGTACGCGAAAATGTAGAGCCCTTGACCGGGTGCATCGTCGGACAGAGGTTCTGCTTCTTCGGACATGGTTTGCCCACCGGAATTCGCTTTGTAAACGTAGCGTGTAAACTGGATGCATTACAGGAATGGAGCCAGCAAAATGGTCACCGCCAATGGAATGAGAACCATGGTTCCATTGTCATCAATCCATCGAAGCTTTGGCCATTCGGCCGCGGTGGTCAGTGGACCCATCAAAATCGCCATCCAGTAAGGTGTTCCGAAGAAATAACCGCAGCCGAGCCAGGTCAAACCACAAACAATTGTCCCGATTGCAAACACTGTGCGGTCATCAAGTCCCTTTCGACGCGCCTCCCCCATTGCTGGATCTCCAAACGTCAAACACAACACAATGGGGATGACCAACCATCCTTCATGAACTCCATCTCCGCCTTGCCAATTGTGAAGCGCTACAAATGTCAATGAAATCGAAAGTGAACCCCAGGCGAGAGCACTGATCTGATTTTTTTCATATTCTCGCTGTCCGAAAATCAAAATCCCAAAGCGGATCCGAATCATTTCAAAAATTAGCAGAGTAATTCCAACCGCAGCCGCGAATTGCACAGGTTGGATTGAAAGTAGCTCACCAATCATCTCTCCATGAACATAGTATATCCAAGGAAGTAAAGCCATGGATATGTGGAATAAGCGACGGAAAATGTGTCCGCCTTTACCACCCACACTATGCTTTACATGATCCCCATCATACTCGATTTCTGCATCGGCGTCAAACTGAATTTCTGACATTTTCGGACCTCATCTAAGTTGTTGAAGAGCTTCTTCAACAGTATACCGTCCGTCAGACAAGCCCTTGACTGCATCGGTGAAATTTGGATGATTAAGCATCAATTCCTGATGTGCGGCCAACAGGCGTTCCCTCGCTTTGGCGATGGCTGGGCCCTTCGCAGAAGACAGCGTGTTGATGGCGGTGACAAGATTTTCAATGCCCTCTCCAGTTTCTGCTGAGCAAAGAACCACAGGTGCGGGCTCATCGGCAGAAAAATTCAGCGACAAACGAATTTCTTCCGCGACCCTATCTGCGCCTTCCAAATCGCACTTATTCACTGCTACAATATCGGCCAACTCGAGAATACCTGCCTTTTCAGCCTGGATTACATCTCCACGTGCGGGACCTTCGACCAACAGAATTCGATCCGCGACGGCAACAACGCGAATTTCAGATTGCCCCGCACCGACCGTTTCAATGATGACTTTACTCCAACCCTGTTCGACCAGCAAATCCACCATCTTGCTCAAGTGAGAAGGAACGCCGCCAGGCAAGTTTCTCGTTGCTATAGAGCGGAAGAAAACATTCTCCCCAGCATCCACTGAAGACATTCGCATTCGATCACCGAGTAAGGCCCCGCCTGAGACTGGTGAAGATGGGTCAACGGCCAATATCGCAACTCTTTCTCCATCCTCAAGCCACCGCGTCACGATTTGATCAACCAAGCAGGATTTCCCCACACCAGGGGCGCCCGTCACACCGAGAACACACCATGGTTTCTTGCGTCGCTGGGATGCCACAATTGATTCTGGATTCGAAAGTGCCCGAGCAAGCTCGCGCCGATTCATATTCACACCTCCAAGTTGTTTAGAAATTCAATCATCTCAGTGGATGTAGTCCCGGGACCGAAAATTGCTGAAATGCCGGATTCGTATAACGCCGGACGATCGCGTTCGGGGATGATGCCACCGCCAAATACGACCACATCATCAAGTCCAGCTTCCCGAAGCAATTCACAGACCTTGGGGAACAAGAAACCATGCGCACCCGATAACGAAGAAAGACCGACAACCTGAGCGTCTTCATCCATTGCAATTCGTACAATCTGTTCGGGAGTTCGACGAAGCCCTGTGTAAATGACTTCATGTCCCGCATCCCTAAGGGCTCTTGCAACAACCTTGGCACCGCGGTCATGACCGTCCAAGCCGGGTTTGGCAATCACGATGCGCAGAGGTGTTGGCATATTCTAGTCGAGCCGGGATAACGACTTGAACCCCACGGATGAGAAAAACAGCCCCCATAGGGGGCTATCTTCATGGGCGGCTTGTGACAACGGGGGTGTTGAGGGCAATGAGAGCTGCAGACGAACGACTCGACGAATTGCGCCGAAGAAAGGCCCAATCCGAAGCCGGTGGAGGCTCCCAGCGCATCGATGCGCAACACAATCGAGGGAAGTTAACGGCTAGAGAACGGTTGGAATTACTGCTTGACGAAGGCTCTTTCCAAGAAGTCGATGCGCTGGTCGAACATCGATGTACTGACTTTGGCATGGAAGGAAACATCATCCCCGGAGACGGTGTCGTTTGTGGACACGGCACAATTGATGGCAAACCTGTACATTGCTTTGCACAGGATTTCACCGTTTATGGTGGCAGTTTGGGTGAAATGCATGGGCTCAAGATTTGCAAAATACTTGATATGGCGATGAAATCAGGCACTCCAGTCATTGGATTGAACGATTCNGGTGGNGCNCGAATNCANGAAGGCGTTGCNAGCCTAGGGTCNTANGCNGAGATTTTCTTNNGGAATGNTCGTGCGAGTGGAGTCATTCCTCAGATCAGTGTAATCATGGGNCCNTGTGCAGGTGGNGCCGTATACAGTCCAGCCATTACTGATTTTGTCATCATGGTCGACCAAACATCGCACATGTTCATCACTGGTCCAGAGGTTATCAAGACCGTCACAAATGAAGAAGTCTCATTCGAAGATCTAGGTGGTGCCATGACTCATGGTAGTAAGTCAGGAGTCACTCACTTCACGGCATCGACGGATGAAGATGCCATTGATTTGACACGCGAGTTGGTTGGCCTTCTACCGTCAAACAACCTCTCAGGTGCACCACACAAGAGTACTGGAGATTCAGCCACCCGAATGTGTGAATCACTCGATTCGATTGTACCCGCCGATCCCAACAAGCCCTACGATGTGAATGATGTCATTTCTGAGATTCTTGATTCGGGGGCATTCCTTGAAGTTCAGGCCAACTTTGCTGCAAATATTGTCGTTGGATTTGGTCGATTGAATGGTACGACAATTGGAGTTGTCGCCAACCAACCCAAAGTTCTGGCCGGTTGTTTAGACATCGATGCATCCACGAANGCTGCCCGATTTGTCAGATTCTGTGACGCATTNGGAATCCCATTGGTGACTTTGGTCGACGTCCCCGGGTTCCTCCCGGGTGCGAACCAAGAGTGGGGAGGGATTATCCGTCATGGTGCGAAACTGTTGTACGCTTATTCTGAAGCTACAGTTCCAAAGATGACGGTAATCATGAGAAAGGCCTATGGCGGGGCTTACGACGTTATGTGTTCAAAGCACATTCGGGCNGATTACAATGTGGCATGGCCTACTGCAGAACTTGCNGTCATGGGCGCAGATGGGGCCGTACAAATCATTCACAGAAGACGAATTCAAGCCGCAGGAAATCCTGATGAAGAGCGCCAGAGATTGGTCGANGAGTATACNGAGAGATTCGCCAATCCTTACCAAGCAGCAGCCATGGGCTACATTGACGATGTCATTGAACCGAGTGACACACGAAATCGTTTGGTGAAAGCCCTTGGTATGCTCTTGGACAAAGAAGAGACAAGGCCGGCAAGAAAGCACGGCAACATCCCACTGTGAGGAATTACAATGAGTACAGATTCCTATGCAAAATCCTTGGAGAGTGTTCTGAAAACCGCACGGGAGCGCAAGCCTGAAACTCCTCAAAAAGAGATTCCGAATGACCGCGAGGAATTGTTACGCGCTGCTGCCTTGGTTGCAGTATTTTCAATGACATCAGTGGTTGATGAACGAAGTCAACTGGGGCGATTGTTGGGCCCTGCGTGGAGTCAAGATCATCGGAGAACAAGAATGGGCACGACCAATGTGCTTGAGAATCGTCGCAAGCGTTCCACATGGAGGTGAGACTATCGGAGAAAAACGAAAAGTCATCATTGATGGTGAAGAGTTTGAAGTCGATGTTGAGGTNGATGGGGAACAATATCGAGCCACCATCGANGGACGCACGTTCGAATTCATTCTACCTGAAGCCAAGGGTGCGGCCCCACGAAAACGAGGTTCNGGCGGTGGTCGAAAGCGAAGTGGNACCGTCAGNGCTAGCATGCCGGGCAAAGTGGTGACCGTAGAGGTCACNGTGGGAGATGTTGTTGAAGAAGGNNAAACGATACTCATCTTNGAGGCGATGAAGATGCAGAATGAAGTCGCTGCACCCATTTCAGGAACCGTGAGTGAAGTCCATTGTGAGGATGGAATGAATGTTGAAGCAAATGTCCCACTCGTAGTCATCACACCTCCGGTGCAGGACGAGGGTTGAATAGGAAGGAAGTGTAAGCATGTCCGTGAATCCAATGCCGCGCTGCGATTATCCTGGTTGCGACGAGGATGGGACGACCATTTCGCGACTGTCTCCAGAAGGATATTTGGTCGCCACCGGCAAGAAAGCCTACTCATTTCACGAAGCATACAGGAGATTCCATTACTGTGCAAAATGCCATTCAAACTTGATGACCAATGTATGGAANCGTGTGCGAACACCGGATGACAAGGATGACGATCATGTCGCACCTACGGCCATTTAGGTGATTTTTTGGAAACTACGGCACCTTGGTCGAGTGATGAAAAGAAGCCANCCCCCCAGGTTGTGGTTGGAAGCACTATACCTCAGCAACAGGTGCTAACAGGACAAGTAGGCCAACAAGTGATTTACGTCCCCAACCCGGAATTCAAACCTGAAACAAACCTTCGGCATATTTCATACATCGTAATGGCCATCGGAATTGGCGTGTATGTTCTCTTTGGATTTTTCTTGTTCGAGGAGGAATTAGCGTGTGGATTGTGTTGCTTTATTTGGGCCATCGGACTGATGCTTGATGCGGCTTACTACAGTAGTAGGGCGACTTGGCAAAGTGAACAGGGACAAAGTACGACCAATAGTACTCTCGGGCTAGTTGGAAACGTCATTATCGGGTTNGTTTGCCTNGCCATTGCATTCTTGTTCCTTTTGCCTGTACAACCCTTTTGAGGGTGTATGTCAAAAATCAAANAACACCCTGTGCATCCATTGCTTCGGCGACCTTCAGGAACCCTGCAATNTTAGCTCCAGCAACATAATTGCCAGGCATACCNTACTTCTCGGCGGTTTCATACGCATTTTGGTGAATCTTAATCATGATACTCTCCAATTCGCCATCGACTCGCTCGCGAGTCCAACTCATTCGCAAACTGTTCTGACTCATCTCAAGTCCAGAAGTAGCCACNCCACCCGCATTGCTGGCTTTACCAGGNGCGAATAGAAGTCCATTCTTTTGGAANATCTCGACCGCACCGGGAGTGCAAGGCATATTGGCTCCTTCTGCGACAGCAGTACATCCTCCATCGACNAGTGCTTGAGCCTCCTCGGCNTTCAACTCATTNTGAGTNGCGCAGGGCAATGCAACATCAACCGGTACNGCCCACAGNCCATTGACGGANGGATCNGGTTGNGACTTGGTGAANGTGACNCCNTCAAAGTGGTCTGCNTATTCACTGATTCGTCCNCGACGATTGTTCTTCAGNTCCATNATCCAAGCCAACTTTTCTCGATCNATACCAGCAGAATCATGAATCCAACCACTAGAATCACTCATGGTCACGGGTTTTCCACCTAAATCCAGAACCTTCTCACAAGCAAATTGGGCCACATTTCCGGAACCACTGATGGAGACTGTTGCGCCCTCAAACGACTTGTTCTTGGTCGCAAGCATCTCGCGCGCGAAATAGACTAGGCCATATCCGGTTGCTTCTGGTCGAATGAGTGAACCACCGTACGAACGCCCTTTTCCAGTCAACACACCGCTTTCGAAATCATTTCGAAGACGCTTGTACATCCCGAACATGTAACCGATCTCTCGGCCACCGACACCGATGTCTCCGGCTGGAACGTCTAGGTTGTGGCCAATATGGCGCCACAATTCCATCATAAACGCTTGACAAAAGCGCATGACTTCAGCGTCTGACTTGCCCTTTGGATCAAAGTCTGAACCACCTTTTCCACCACCCATTGGCAGTGTTGTCAAGCTGTTCTTGAAAATCTGCTCAAAGGCAAGGAACTTGAGGATACTCTCATTGACACTTGGGTGGAAGCGAAGCCCGCCTTTGTAAGGGCCAATCGCACCATTGTACTGGATTCGGAAGCCACGGTTGACTCGCTGGTTGCCATCATCATCGACCCAAGTCACTCGAAATTGGATAATCCGCTCGGGTTCACAAATACGCTCAACAATTGGAATGTACTCAGGGTGGGCATCAATGGCCGGCCCTAGAGTCTCAAGGACCTCCAGGCAAGCCTGATGGAATTCAGGTTGGTTCGGATCTCTAGCAACAACTCGGTCGTAAATGGCCTTCATTTCTGGGTGCATTCATTTTCACCTGCAGGACTTCCGAGGGGGTTCTTGCCACCACTTCGGTAAACGCGGCGAATCAAGACCGCCTTTTCAATGGTGCGCAAACATATCCGTGCAATAACGCATTATGATAGCCCAAAATGGGCCTCAGGTGGCCGTTTTTGATAAACGGTGTAAAGTCCACACCGATTAGTTCAATGGGACCCAATTTCCATCTGCATCATAGTACCCGCCCCATTGCTTGGCTTCTGTGTACCAAGCTTGCTGTTCGGGTGTCCACTGAGATTGATCATTGCCCCATGACGCGACATTTCCGTGTTCGGCAATCATTGTCAGGCCTGCATCACCAGAGTTGTCACCACCCGTTGGGTGAGAACCTGCTCCTGCCAAATCATCCTCTAGAGCGAATCGCTTGGATTCGAGGCGATCTTTGAGGAGCAAACCCTGTCCAGCACCGAGCAAATTCGCTTCAAGCATCTTGTCCAATTCTTGCTCAGCGGCAGAGAGTCCAGCATAGCCTTCGGCTTCCTCAACCATCAATAGCATCGATTCATACTCTCGCTGCTTTCCTCGACCGGAGGAATACAATGTCCACGCCATGATGAGTGTGATTAGAAGACCTGTTGCCAACACAGCGACAACGCCCTGAATGACTGGATCTTCGATGGTTGATTTCTCAACCGGTTCTTCATGGTCTGCGACAAAGTTTCCATCTGCATCCGATGGAGTCGACAAAGGATCAAGTGGATCNGAAGGAGGNTTNGCNGTCAGNTCTGTGGTATCCATGTACCCATCACCATCGGTATCNCCGTCCTTCATATCNGGCCANCCATCNNNNTCCATGTCAGGNCAGCCGAGATAGAAGATNGTGCTCTTNCCGTATTCGTTTGGACAATCATCCGANTCNAGTGGNTCNCCACGCTGGTCCGCATAACCATCAAAATCAGAATCAGACCAAAGTNNNGGATTGGTNTCCCANCCATCGATTTGGTCAGCCCAACCATCACCNTCNCCGTCNGCACANCCAAANANACCATCTTGATTTGAGGTNCCNGCCCANTTCAAGCAATCATCGGCTTGGAATCCNCCGGGTTCATCACCGTANCCATCCCCATCTTCATCGGACCATTGNGTNGGATCCAANTNGAANGGGTCGTTNTCATCTGACCAACCGTCGCCNTCTGCATCAGGGCATCCGTTTCGATCAACNGTNGATACNCCCCACTGATTNGGGCANTCNTCGACTTCACCATCGTTGCCNCCATCNACCCAACCGTCGCCATCGGAATCCGGNCAACCATTGTCTAGNGAACTNGGCAANGAGGGNCANTCATCNTTGTCATTGGACCANCCATCCCCATCNTTGTCAGGGCANCCAAAGCGATCACGGGTCGAGTTTCCTGGGCGATCAGAACACGCATCCCACTCGGTTCCCGAGGGATTATCACCAAATCCGTCGCCATCAGCATCTTCCCATTGGGTCGGGTTATCGTCGACTTCATCCCCTTCATCAGACCAACCATCACCATCACTGTCGAGACATCCAATTCGATCCCGTACTGAAGTTCCATGTTCGTACACACAGTCATCATATGGGCCCCATGGACCACCAGCACTCAAGTCCTCAAAGCCATCACCATCATAATCCAAAGGCGAAGGATCGGATAGAGNGGCATTTTCGAACCACATCCCCGGCCAATGCTCTGCACGTGTATCATTCCAATCTCCATCAGCCCAATTGTCGCCGAGGCCATCGCCATCGGAATCCGACCACTGAGTGGGATTGTTCATGAAATAATCATTCAAATCGGATTGTCCATCTGAATCCAAATCTCGGCAACCAAGTCGATCACGCCAGGAATCGCCCCATTCATTGGGGCATGCATCGGGAGTCACTCCAACGGGGTTTTCACCAAAGCCATCACCATCGCCGTCAACCCACTGCGTGATTTCATCTGGTAAATCATCACCATCATCTGACCAACCGTCGCCATCGGCATCGGGACAACCGTATCGATCAATTGTTGAATTGCCATAGGTGAGCGGACAAGCATCACCTTGCCAACCACCAATGTTGTCTCCAAAACCATCTCCATCGGTATCCCTCCATTGCGAAGGTTCCCAAGGGAAGTCATCGACTTGATCTCCAATTCCGTCACCATCTTGGTCAGCCCCATACATTAGAATGAATCCATCTGCACCTGCAGCAGCACTGTAGGAAATTTGCCCAGAGCCATCGGTTGCGGTATTGTGGAAGTATCCTCCGAAGGCGTACATCCCATTCCGCATCGCCACAGAATATCCGTATTCTGTGCTGGAACCACCGAATTTCTTCATCCAATCCCAACCGCCTGAAGATGGAACATGAGCCATGAATGCATCATTTGAACCGGAAGATGACAGTTGAGAGTTACCGAACCATGCTGTGTTGTAATACATCCCAGAGACTGTAATGTTTCCCGAGGTTTTGTCAATATCGAGATCATAGCAGTAATCGGTGCTCGAACCACCTGCGTTTTGCGCCCACTGGTGGACACCATTTGCATTCCATTTGGCAACAAAACAGTCCCAATTGCTAGATTGTTGATAGGCGTACATCCGATTGTTGTTGTTGGTATCAAAATCCATCAGATAGTAGAATCGGCCACTGACGGCCACTTCACCATTGTTGTCAATGCCTACACCTTCTCCATGAGAACTGTATGAGGATTGGAAATACCCGGCCATTTTCGCCCACGATACTTGACCAGCATTGGTGAACTTGGCCACAAAGACACGGTAGTAACTGCTTGATTGGTAACTCGGAGACAGTTCTGGCCCACCGGCTTCACCGAAGTTGATACGATAACTGAATTCACCGGTAATCGCGATTTCGCCATTGTCATTGACATCAACGTCCTTCCCTCTTTGATAGTATGAACCGTAGAATCGCTTGGCCCAAACAAAGTTGCCCGCATTATCCAGCTTCGCCAAAAAGGCCTCTTGATAACTGTATGAATTCAATGTGATTGAACCGAAATACCCCGTGTTGTAATATTCGCCCGTCAAGTATGCATTTCCTGCATTGTCCATAGCCACGCCATTGCCGTAGTCGGAACTGCTGCCGCCTGCTGATTTCGCCCAAATCCAATTTCCACCACTGTCCAACCGGGCGACGAAAATATCGTTGCTTCCTTGGCCAGAGAGAGTTGTAGAGCCGAAAGTTGCTGAATTCGATGAATAGTAGTAACCTGTGATGGTTACATTCCCGCCATCGTCTACAGCAATATCTCTGCACTGATCGCTAGAGCTCCCTCCTGCACGTTGAACCCAATCCCATGCACCATTGCTCAATCGACCCACAAANACGTCATAACTACCGGAAGATGACAGTGTGGTGTTTCCAAAAACGGCAGTATTGTAGAAATAGCCGCAAACGTAGGTGCGCCCCTGAGCGTCCATCTCAATTGACATCACTGAATCGGTACTACCGGAACCTGAAGCGTGGGCACCCCAAAGCAGAGCATTAGCTGTAGAGCGAGCTGCATTTTGTGGCTCAAATTCAGCCTCGAGTTGTGTTTTTTCGGTGAATCCAAGTGCCGGTGCAAAAAGCATCAAACCGACTAGAATCAAGGCAACAGACTGGCTTCGCATGTGCCTATGACGTCACTTGCACGTCAAGAGTGTTACGACGCATCCCATAGGGATGCGGTCAGTGATATGGATGCAAGGTGACATATCGGTTGAGGCGATTGACAAAGGATTCTCCGTCCTCTACATTGTGTGCCATTGCTCGTACGGCTTCTTCAATCAAGGCATGTTCATCCGGTTGGATGCCCATGACCCTCCGCATGACTTCGAGCATGCTCCATTCATCTTCTGTAATCACCTCATCAACCAATGCAGCAATCAATGCGGTTTGGTAAGTCGTCGCGTCGCCCATCTGTCGCATCTCGTATTCACTTACGTTGGATGCGTTAATGGGTGTCTCAACTTCATCCCTGAGAACTTCCCATGCTTCACTCATAATATCGCCTGGTAANGCAAAAGCTCGAGCGATAACGGAAAGGATCGACATTTCATCATCAGTCACGATATCGTCTTCGACTGCAGCCTCGAGGGTGCGTAGGTAAAGGTGGAGGCCACGNCTTTCGGGGAGCGCCATGACTGTTCGACAGGGTTCGTGTGTATAAGCCAAATCCATTCAGCATGAGATTTCGTTATCCTAGGGCTACAATTTCTGTATTACGGCGTGTGATACAAAAAATCACATTCTATGTTCCAATTTCGCGGAAAAGGTCGCCTAAAGAGGTGACTGAGTTGTATTTATTGNATACNCGTCAACACCCAATATGTAATACGTTTGTATTTCATTATGCAATACATTCATATGCTGGTTAGTCTGACGACCGGATGAGCCAAGGAGCGAGATGCCAATGCCAGCCAGCCAAATGACCAGTCTGAGAATCCCCGAAGAGCACCTAATGCTACTCGACCAGAGAATCGGATTCGATGGTTTTCGNAATCGATCTGATGTCATTCGTGCAGCCGTGCAGTTCTTCCTTGATGCGACACCCAGCAACGCGCACGTNCGTACAGTCAAGTTTGACATCGGGACTGAAACTCGATATCAGCTTGAGCAACTCTACGAATTGCGTGGCATTTCCCATTCAGAAGCGGCCCGACAGGGCTTGGAACTCTACCTGCGTCAGACACTCGCAGATACAGAGACACTCACGACACTGCTTGAAGCACGTGTCGCAGAGATGCGTGAACGAACGCAACCACATGAGGATCACACTGCGTAAGCAGAAGCACCAACCAGGGGCGGAGAGACGTGGCAACGTACAATGATGGGATGCACAACGCGGGGGGGCGTGAAAACCCCCCCGCAACTTCCCATTNANTCGGNTTNTCTTCNCTTCGCCTTCGGGCCAAATCAGCCTCAAATCACACCCCCCCTCGCTTCGGCGGGGGACCCCCTTCCTCGACGGATGCATAGAACACTCGTCACCCCCCTCCCCGCCTTCGGGCGGGGAACCCCCCAATCTGCCAACTAGNGGTCTCGTTTCGAACTCCGAGAGTGTAATCTTCAAGGGGGGCCGAGCCACAGGACGGGTTCCATGACTGCGGAGCATTCTGTCACCGGGGCGCGATTTCTAGCGCACGAGGCACTCCGCGAGAGCCAANTTGACATGATCAATGACGGNTTGGAAGCGGTNTCNAAGGGCGGTTTCTTGTTTGCCAATGCNCCNACAGGAATTGGAAAGACNGCNGCATCACTCTCCGCNGCATTNACCGTCTCNAGACAGAATCCAGGACANCANGTCCTGTTCATGACNGGACGCCAATCACANCACANGATTGTGGTTGAGACTGTACGAAATATCAATGCGCGATTATCGGAGGATGAATCCCCCGTGACCCTGGTCGATATGATCGGTCGAGAATCAATGTGCGAATACGTCGATCGGGCGACTGGGAAATGTTCCTGTGAACAGGGCATCCCAGATAGTGAACGCCACAACAGGAGATTTGCATTGGTTCAGGAAATCCTCAGCTACCCCCAACACGTTGATTTCTCCATCGAATTCGCCTCAAAGCGCAGAATATGTGCTTGGGCTGCAGCTCGTCAAGCCGCAACNGATGCAGACATTTTGGTCTGTGATTATAACCACGTCTTTCTGGAAAGTGTTCGCAAAGCATCACTTCCATCAATGGGAATCGAACTTGAAAATAGCATCATTATCGTCGATGAAGCACACAATTTACCCAACCGAATTCGGCGAAGTTTGAACCTCAACTTGAACTTCAAAATGATNCGCGACGCAATATTCAATTTGCAAGAATATTGTGAAACNCATGAAAAANGTCGCGGAGAGAATGCCGTTTTTTCTGAAAGNATTGCGCGCGCGAGGCACTGCGAAAAGGCNCTAGAGAGATACAAAGGGCGTTTCTCNACATGGACNAGAAGCNTGCGTGATTCGAATGCTAAATCAGGAGACATCGGTGATGCCATTGAAGAAAAAATCGATGCCGGCAAAGTTCTGTCGATGTTGCGGCAGGAATTGAGCAAGGAAGATTTGGATGTTCAAACCACCATTGGCATTCTCCTCTCGGTTGAGGTTGATGCCGAAGAGGGTGATGATGACGAACTAGATGCCCATCGTTTAGCGAATTTCCTTGCCGTTTTGGAACGNTATGAGCAATCGCCGGCACTTTGTGTAGTCTTCAATTCTCAAGCCAATGAACATCGTGTGACCACACATTTGCTCGACCCCGGCATTGTCAGCTACCCGGTAATGGATACTGTACAGGGTGGGATTCTGATGTCAGGAACCCTGACTCCACCAGAAATGTACGCTGATACTTTGGGAGTGCCTCGTGACCGACCTGTCGTCGCCGAATCCTACCCCTCTCCGTTCATGGCTGATCGTAGGCCAGTCATGATTGCCTCAGATGTGACTTCAAAATACACTGCAAGAGGGGAAGCGAACACAAGGAAAATCCGCGAGCATATCCAGGCCATATTGCAGCAAACCCCTGGTCATGTTGCTATCTTTTGCCAATCCTACCGGATGCTGGAAGAAGTCGTAGTCGATGGATATTGGCCGGGTCGAAGATTGGCTGTTGAAGAGAAAAATTGGTCCAAACGGGTAGTTGACAAAAACATCAGCAATCTGTACAATGCTAGAGATGGTGGTACAAAGGTCATCCTTGCGGGTGTTTTTGGTGGACGGCTTGCAGAAGGGGTCGACTATTCTGGAAATATTCTGGATGCTGTCATTTGTGTGGGAATACCGATTGCTCCACAAACAGTACCGCAAACCGCGTTACGCGAGTATATCGACAACAAACATGGGCGCGGCAATGGATGGAAGTATGGAGTCTTACAACCCGCAGTAAACAGTGTATTGCAAGGGATTGGGCGCGCCATTCGCAAGGCAGAAGATCGGGCGTTCATTCTACTATTGGACAATCGGTTGTTATCAGGACAATATCGTTCTTGTTTACCTCCGACGATGCAGACGTTCACAGCTGACGATGCAAAACGAACATCGCGTATGGCCAGGCGATTCTTTCAACGTCATCCGGAGCCGGCAAAGGGGGATTAGGCAGATGGATGGGTTCAAGGACGCCCAATGATGCGGGGTGAGTGAGGGAGAGGACATGGATTGGACTAACGTTGAATTGGTCAGCATCCCCGAGATGGATGAGAAAGCCAACTCTGAACCCATTCTAGCAGGGCTTTCAGCGACTCCATCCAATCTCCATGATGCATTCTTAACCGATTTACCCCATTTACAGGAAATCCAAAATGCTCATGCATCACATCTTGCAACCGCCGGTGAAGAGGTCGAGGCGCATTTCTCAGTATTATCNAATTTGCAAACGGCAGACACTGCAATTGCAACTCTTGGGGGATTCCGGGAAGGTGATTCGCTCGTCCTGCCATTACAAGGCGCCATTCAAGATTGCGTTCAATTGGAAATGGCAATGCATGGAGACCTCACTGCCTTGAAACTGCAAGCTGAGGGAGTTGACGGAGCCAAACTATCGCGCACCTTCACACTACCTGCCGGGAGCCAACTGGCCCAAGCCGGGTGGCGAGGCAACAGTCTGATTCTGGAATTCAATCAGGACAATTAAGCCGCTGGTGGAGCCGCAGTTGCAGGCATTTGAACCGCATTCTCGATTTCCGCGATTGCTCGTTGAAGCGCTGCTGCAGCTTGACTGCGGTGGCTGTCACCCAGTTCTTGACGACTGTATCTTGCAATCTCAAACATGTTGTCAAGTGCAGTCAAGGCTTCATCACTGATGGTTGGCATTGCCTTGCGAATCGCCATTTCGAACTCTCGAACAGTTTCAAAGTCGCGACGTAGGTGGCCGTGGGCCATCAAGACACCACAGAGTTCTTCGTAGCAGTGGAAAATCGCTTCTCGAATCGCATCCCCTGCAGCCAACAGTTCGGCAGTGTATGAGAAGATCTCCGCCAACTCATCGATTGCTTCCCGGCGACGCGAATAGAGAACCCATGCACCTGCACCTGCAGCAATAACAAGTGCCAATACCACGGCATAAACCCAATTCGAGACACTATCAGCGGCCTCACTCTGTGATTCATATTCAAGCATGTAGATATCACGTGCGAGGTTGTCACGACTGTCTTCNGAAAGTTCGACNGATGAACTGTTGAATTGCAAGTATAGAGTNCCCCAGTAATCTTGATCNGACAGAGGCGGAAGNGCCTCAGGTACTGAGAATTCGAATGACCAGACTCCACCTTCGTCAGTGTAACCTGCCAAGAACATCTCAAACGGATCAATCTCAGATTGGTTCTGCAGATGCGCTTCAATCGCGACCCCTGGGATTACTTGACTTGAAAACGAGTCCCTTACAGTCACCGTACCGTTAATCGAGTGTGAGCCCCAATTGACAGTAATGGTTTCTGGATTGATCTCGAATGTAGCACGCACGCGTAGGAACAGTTCGGCCGAGGTGTTGCCCTCATTGAGGTAGCGAATATTATCTTGCTCGCTTGTGAGGACCAATGTGATTTCACCCGGATTCATGAATCGGTCAGCAGTGAATTCAATCACGAATCCACCCGTCAGATTGTCCCAAACGAGGTTCGATGTTGGCAATGTTGTATTGCCATCCATGAGTACCAGAGAGAGGTTGGAAAGTGTGTTACCGTTGCCGCCGACTTCATCGACACGACCCTCAATTCGTACTGGACGGGTTGAGTCGCTTCGGATTGAATTGTCAGATACAAACGTGATTTGCACATCGACATCAGCCCAAGTTGTGACTGTCACTTCGTTTTCACTGCCCAACCAAGAGGAATCACCCAAGTAGAGAACTGTGACGAGGTGATCGCCGCGTGCACTGGACATATCGACCGGGATGAACAAACTGAAATTCCCATTTTCATCAGTGGTCAAGGTCGCAATGGAGGCACCATCGAGTGCCACCTGAACCTCAGCATTTGCAATGCCTGGAAGTCCGACAACATCACTATCGTACAATCGGCCCGAGATGAACCAATCAAAGCCACGTGTCGCATCCCCACCATTGGCAGAAAGTGAGATTGCCGAGTGGTGTGCAACCCATAGAGTTTGGTTGGCGACTCCACTTCGATACCACCCTTGCTCAGGAGCGTAGACTTCGATGTCGTGGCTACCCAATTCCATGTTCGATGGGATGGTCCAGTTCAGAACCCAAATGCCGTTTTCATCCGTGGTTGCATTTCCAATGAGCATGCCATTGATGCGAACATCGACATTGTGACCTGCGACCCATCCCGCTGGCAAATTGTCACGAACAGTGCCAGTAAAGGCCACAGTATCACCAATCGCAACCGCTTCAGGAGGCGTTATATCGATGTTAACTGAACTGAAAACTTGCCAATCGATGCTGGAACTAGAAGGCAAGTAGAATGCCGCTCCAGCATACTGCACATCCATGGTGACAGGACCAAGAGTCATGTCGGCAGGCACTGGATAGAATACGTCGAATGTACCGTTATCATTGCTTGTTACATTTGTCAAGAACACCCCATCAAGGTAGATGCTGATGGTCATGTTCGCCACAGGTCGGTCGACCGAGTCAACCAAAATTCCACTCAATGAAATCAGTTGCTCTCGATCAATTTCTCCGCCACCCGCAACAATTTCAACCGACGTTGGTTGTGTTACATTGAACGCTGAAGAAGCGGTTGAGCCAAGATAGTACTCGGGATTGACTGAATCGCCGGCACCCACAGGATCAACCCATAGGTAACCACCAAGGAATCTCACTTCGAGCGCATGGCCTCCAGCTTCGGTATCCTGTGGTAGCGTGTATACAAGTGAGTACTCACCTGTGGAGCCGTTGGAAATGGTAGCCCAGGTGCTGCCGACATTGTTTCCATCAATGATCAGATGAATCACACCACCTGATGCATTGCCTTCGGTATCGAGTAGAGGCATNCCCCACTCATCAAGCAAGGTACCATTGACAATCAACGTCTGTCCGGCAATCAACTCTCCCTCAATACTGTCAATGGTCAAGACCGTCGGAGCGAGAATGACAATTCGTGTCGAAGTTGCATCACCGATGACACCAGTAGTACCGCTCAAACCTGCATAACTTGCAAAGATTGTGTGAGGCCCTGGTGTAGTTGTGTTCAGGACCGTTACTTCCACTGTACCCAATCCATTTGCATCGGTCGTAACTGTCAGTGGTGTGTTCATACCGACGGGATCAATTGAAACCGTTTCATTGGCAATCGGATCCCCAGCATTGTCGATCAACGAGATGTTGAGAGTGAAATTGTCACCCCTAACGGTTCGATCTTCAAGATTCAAGTCCAGTGGAGTCGTAATTGTCAGCACAGAATATCCTCGACTGTCGAACGTATTGTTTGCAGTACTAAATTCGTAGAAATTGACCGTTGGCGTATACTCGGCCGTGATTAGATGCGTACCGCGCGGGAAATCAGCATCAAGAGTCACCCAGGCCCACCAAGTACCGTTGCCTTGAGCAGTCCCATTNGCCACAGTGAATGTGTTGGTAAACCCATCAATATCGAAAGTGAGTGTNGGTAGCATGGGCGTACCATCNCGAGTNATGATTGCTGAACCATTGTCTGATACCANAGAACCCGTCACATTGAATCCACCACCCGCAATTGGGTTGTCCGTGATGGTGTCAACAACCAAGACGGTGATTGAACGGACCGTGACAGTGTTGATTGGACTGGCATCTGGAAGCAGGTTCCAGGTACCATTGTAGTACAACGTAATGGTGATTGGACCCAACGGTTGTGTGGTGGGAATGTTGTAAGTGAATTCAACACTGCCATTCACATCAGTAGTGGTTTCAGCAAGCCATGAGTCATGGAATTGAGNTGATACGGTGGTGAAGTTGAGGANGCGAGGAGCACCGTTACAGGTGTCACAGCCAAAGTCAGTGGTCTCNACCAACTTTCCTCCGAATGTCACAGAATCGCCACGATTAACGACAATCCCAGAGAGAGGATAGGTTTGCTCAAAGTCAGTGATACCCATCACCAATATGTCATGCGTTCCGGTCGCAGTAAGATAGAATGGACTGGACCCCTCAATGACTGATACAACGAGGGTGTGGTTGCCACTGGTGATTCCATCAAGTTCCGGATCAGAGTTCACACTGAGGTTGAAGGTTCCATTGACTGCGGTAGTAAANCCGGATGCAAGCAATTCNTCGGGCTCATCCAACCAGAAAACATCCACTCGAACCGGTCCAGAGAACGGTCGTGATGAGTTAACTGAATCTTGCACAACTCCAGTCAGTTGGAAATTAGTTCCAGCAACAACTGTTGTGGGAGTCGATGGATCGAACACGACAGAACTGAGCACTTGTACGGTGACATTTGCCATCGTATCGTTGCCTGTATAGCGCGCACCATTGTTGGTCGACAACGTATCACTCTGGTCATCATACATGACCATCCATACATCGTAGTAACCCGGCTCCTGCTGTAGTGGTACCGTCCATGTGAGAGTCACACGACCATCACTATTGGTCGCAAATGTTCCCAATGAGATGTTTGCCCCATTCGCATCCCAGAAGAATTCAACACCGGCTTGAGAGATGTTTTGCATGTCTTCCAAACCGAGGGGAGCTTCGGAGAAGAACGCTGCAATATCTTTGACATCGACTTCAATCACCAAGTCATTGCTTACTTCGACAAGGAGGTTTGAATTGTTGACCAGCAGAGTCGACTCGGATTCAGTCCCAATTTCGAAGGTGTAAGGTTCTTGCAGATTGTAGTAAGCACCACCGGGCGGGGCGCCTGCAGCAAAGTCTGCAGAGACGCTGATGCCCCATATTCCACCAGGCATATTGGTAGGCATGGTGAACGAGAAATTGTACTGACCCGTGGTTGAATTTACTGGAACCGAACCAATTGGAATCAGTGTAGGTGGAGGGGGATTACCCATTGGATCCGGTGGACCAGAACCGGGGATCTCAAATTCAAAGATGAGGGTAGTCTGATTGCCCGTGATCAGATTATTGGTCAGGTCATCACGCATATCGCCAGTAATGTAAGTTGTCGAACCGATGTGAACCCAATCCGAAGCCAAGGTCGAACTGATGAGAATCAAACCGGTGACTCGAACATCGCCTTGACTGGTTGCATCCTTGTACCACTGTGTCGAAGATGTNTAGTTGGTGTACCATACATAGTCGCCAACAGGAGTATTCGNATCTGGNACCCAATCGATAATCAAAGAACCCGANTCGGCATCCACNGAATTGTTCGTGGCAATCAATTGCCCGTTGAANGTCGANAGNTANGTCCCGTTAGCGGGCAANACGTAGTTGCCACGGTGATCGGTCAAACCAATGGNAGATGTCGTATCAACTCCTCGTTCAAGNGGCCCAATNTTGTATTCGATATTGACAATCGTCTGCAAACCATAATTCAGTCCTGTGTTCGTTGCTTCTTCTTGCAAACCTGCAATGTCACTGGCACCAAGGACGTCTGGGATGAAGAGCAACTCTACATCAAGATAGCCAGGATCTAACATCTGGGCATTTGCAACACTGAAATTCCAGACNAGGCTGAAGTTCCCTGGACTTGAAGACCAGGTAGATGAGTTGAGAACCCATGATGTGATGTTCTGCATTGGNCCAGAAGAACCGTTCATCCGCATTTGCAACCAGAGTGTACCTTCCATTGGTACAACAGAAACNCCACGAGATAGGACGGTACCGTTGATGAATAGATNCTCATCNAGTGGNAGTAGTGAGTCATTGGCNCCNGGTCCTTCCANCGTCGCTGTGAGATTGGGGGCTGCACTNATGTTGAAATTCAAGTTGTAAGTACTCGGCAAAGCATGGTAAGTCGGTGGCGATACAAGATGTAGACCATCGACATGCCAACCTGGGAATTCAATGACTGCNGGNANGAGACCAATATTCTCATTCTCATCGAGTGTGACATTGAATTCGTAATACCCATCTTCACCTANNGTGGCTTGCATTGACACGTCACCATCAACCGAACTGGTGTAGTTCATGAACAGGATTAGCGAACCAACATCGCTTGGGTCGAGGAATGGAATGTTTTCCCATCGCACGTTTCCGGAAACCAATGTTGTTGTCCCTGCTCCTACAATTGGTTCTCCAGGCAGCGAAGGTGTATCTTGAGTAATGTTTAGAGTATCCGTGACGTTGATTGTCCAACTAAAGGTCTTGTAAGACAGTTCTACATATCCACGCTGACTAACCTCAACCACCAATGAACCGTAACCAGGTTCGATGATCTCAGCCGGCACACCACGTAGGCTGAAGTTGCCAAGTTGACCGGTGATTGTCTCACCCAATTGGCGTGCACCAGTTGCTCCCAAACTCGGGTTGAGGTTGGCAATTGCCGGTGGCATCAGATAGAGACGGACAGTGTGATTTTCAATCGCCGTATTGTTGTCTGTGAACTCTAGTGTACCGTTGAGCCAAATATTGCCGGTTGAAAGGTTGCGATGAACCGTCAATGGTTCCCAAGTTTCATTGACAACTTGTGTTTGTGCTGCGGCAGGACAAGGGTCGAGTGGAATCCAACCCATGTCTAACGAATTACCGGACGGATTGGTCTGTAGGTGAACCTCGGCCCAAGAATCGGAGTGTACACCTGCAACAGTGTAACCTTGCCCATTCCAGTAACCGCCATGATATCCTGTAACCTTACGAGCAGGGAGGCCGGCCAACCGTAGCATGGTTGTGAATGCGGTCGAGAATTCTGTACATCGGCCCTCCTTGGCGGCGACAACAAGGTGGAATGTGAGATCTTCACCGATTGGCAAACCACTACCGTCGTAGTTGCGCAAATATTCAGTTGTACCATTCCCATTCAAGAGGAACTCTTGGATGGCCACAGCCTTGTCATAGGCGCTCACTGCGCCCGCATCGTTGATGATTGCATTCGTAATGTTGAGCACTTCTGAATAAGGATGAGATGGGTCGTTGAACTCACTGGGTACATCCAACCCATATGTTCCCGCTCCTGCGTAAGGGATTGACAAATCCAGCTCGCTGGTGTCGTACCAAATTTCTGGAGCATCGATAAACATCCCAACCAAACCTGCATCCTCTACCTTGAGGTCGTGAGTAATGTTACCGTGACTGAGATTGGCCAATGTGTCAGCCCAACCCATTACTCCCGTTGTCGCATATGGGTAGGGTACGTTGGCACTCTCGACAGGATTGACGAATTCAATTGACCAACTTTCGGTCGAATTTCGGAACGTGCTGTTCGCAATCCACTGTTCGTTCCCGAATCCTTGAGNCATGGGAGTCCAAATCTGATTGGACACATTCTTTCCGTAGGCCGCGCCCGTGTATGCATCGTATGTGTGAACTCGCCAGTATCGGTCTAAGGTTTCATCAACGCCGAATGTTGAGTTGTTTGCATAGAATACAATCTCATTTTGGATGATATCATCATTAGGATTCCACGGATCGAAATTTCCACCAATACAGTTGAACACCCACAATGGAGGCGGACATTCTTCTCCATCAATCATGCCACCGCCATCGGTATCAGGGTCGCGCCAGTCCGTACCGGTGATGTTCTCTACACTGTCTGGAATCCCATCACCGTCGGTATCGATCGGGTTTTGATCNTCGCTAGGATTGTTCTGTGGATTGGTACCATCGATGTATTCCTGNCCATCCCATACACCTCCGGCATCGGTATCGGGCACGAGATAATCTGTGACGTAAGTATCCACAGTTCCATTCCCAATGATACCAGGGATGAATGTCACAGGGCAACCGGTATTATTCTCAAAGTAATTGTTCAACAGGTCGCCATCCGAATCGAGATTATTGTGACAAGGTTCCATTGGATCAGTCCCACCCATGACCTCATCGTAGTCATCGACACCGTCGCCATCTGAGTCGACCAAGGTTGGCAGAGATGTGAACCCAAAGGTACCCATCAATTCCTGCCAATCCGCTAGACCGTCTCCATCAGTATCCTCGAAATCGTCATCACAGTGGCGTTGAGTGGAACCAATGGTACCTGTGTTGATTGCATCATAGTGACACCATGAACCGTTCTTACTCACAGCATCGGTGGTCCCCGTTGGAGGGGGCAGAGCTACACCTAAGAGTACGTTCGATTGAATGGAAGAATATGCGAACGAGGTATGTTGACCACTAGAATCGTTGTAATATCCCGTTCCACCATTGGGATTGAAACCCGATGCATTGGCCAACGTTAAACGTTGTAAAGCGGGATCATAACTAGAAATCAACGATGAGAAGTCAATGAAAGAATCGCAGGGGTCAGTCCCATGTGACCAATTTCGCTCATCTCCATCGCCGACTCCACCGAAATCAGAATCGAAGACATCCCACAACGTACAGGAGAGATTTTCTTCCCAGTTTTCAATGCCATCATTATCGAAATCTCCGGCATCTTCACGACGAGTCGGGTCTGTCTCATTGGCATCGATTTGCCCATTACCATTCTTATCTTCATCACCATCATCGAGTAAATCGTCATCGGTGTTGTTGTCGCGAGGGTCGCTCGCTTGTGCCGGGTTGCCGTACAACCCGTTGACCTCAACCCCATCATCGATACCGTCACTGTCAGTATCCATGTCTGTGGGGTCAGTCAGAAGAACAAGCGCCTCGTGAGAGTCATTCAGACCATCGCCATCCGTATCGGCAATCAGCGGGTTGGTCGTGAAAACACCATCCACTTCAGCTGTCAAAGTCGCACAACCACCGGGTCCAATCGCTAGAACAGGGTTGCATGGAGAAATCGTTTCTGTTCGACCGCTATTCGCAGGTCCAGGCTGGAAGTAATCTACACCATTGTTACTGGTATCCCATGACGGATTCATGTATTCGTAAATGTTGACTAGACCATCACCATCTGGATCCCCGAACATGCCATCTGCATTGGAGGGGCTGGTCGCGTTCAGGCCATTGGCAACTTCCCAACCATCCGACATCCCGTCNTTGTCTGTATCCCAGCCATCGGGGTCCTCATCGATATCACCGTCACCATCATCGTCATCACTCCCACAGTTGGAATCACCATCGTTGTCTGGATCTTGAGAATCGACCAAGCCATCGTAATCATTGTCGATGTTGTCATTGCACATGTCGCCCATCGGATCTTCATCGGCTCCATCCGAACCTTGACCCTGTGTGGCTTGCATGGCNGTTTCTTCATCCCAATTCCGAACAGGGACNGTACCATTCCACCATACACCATTGTCCAAAACACTAGGCGTGCTGGACANATCCCAAGTCGAAGGTTCGAGATAGGTGTACTCCTGTAAGTTGGTCAAACCATCGCCATCGGGGTCNCCGGCAGCNCCATCATTGCCTAGACTTGAAGCGTCCAAGGGATCCAACCCATACTGGTATTCCCAACCATCGGGCAAGCCGTCGTTGTCACTGTCCCAATCGGTCGGTTGAGTATTGAGAAGGAATTCAAGACCAAGGGTCAAACCATCACCATCTTGATCGGTAGAAGCCGCAGCTTCCCAACTGGCAAATTGTAGCGCTGCAAGGCTAGAGAAAATCATCAGTAAAGTCAGTCCAACCGCACGGAATTTCTGCGTTCGCAGTGTCAATCCGGCGGCGACCGAGGAGGAAGATACGTTCGTAGGCATGGCTGAACCCAGTCATCTCCGTGCCCATCAGGGTATTAAGACAAATGGAGCGGTGTTCGGACAGAATTCGACCCTCCTTAGGAGGGTCAAACGAAAATCACCTAGTCAAGATCGACAAGTTCGATGTCATCATCATCGTATGAATCATCGTCTTCAGACGAAACCAAATCTGGAATTTCAAGGCTATCATCTTCGTCCTCTTCTTCATCATCGTCGACCCACACATCGACGTACTCAATGCGATTTCTNCGTCCGGANACAGCNGCAACAAGGAGNATNATCATGCCCANACCAATGGCNATTGTTGCCGGNCTTGGATTNGNCAATTCATTGACNATGATTTCTGTGATACTNTTCATTGACACTTGGATTGTCAACGTTTTTTCGGCCGTATATTGTTCTCCGAAGGATTCCTCCTCCGAAAGAGGTTTGGCTGTGACTACAACCTCCTTTTGGTCCCCATTAAGTGCCGATTGACCCGCCGTGATTGTCACGGTAAACGAAACCTCACTGAATGCCCTAACCGTCACGACTTGAGCTCCGTTTTGGCTGACAACATCTGCATCCCAGTCGCCAGTGACATCCACGTCTAGCAAGACCATTACATCGGTATTTCCACCATTCTTGACCTTCATCTGAATCTCACTGATTCCGCCAGGTTGTAGAGCATGAATTTGTGTAATTTGATGAATGGAGAGTTGAGGCTTATCCTTGCCAATCAAGATTGTCAATGGCAAATCAAAGTAGCGTGCCAGTGACAGATCGGAAATGTCTTCACGGATTCGCAAATAGATGGTGTGATTGCCTTCAGGAACCTGCGCTGTCAGGGTAATGTCGAGATTGATCAACTGAGAGTCACCTGGAGCCAACTGAACTCGAGGTGAAGGGTCCTCATTCGTATCAGTGATTTCATACATCCACAAACTGTAGTTCTCGTTTGCATCAGGATACAAGTCCTCGTTTGTATTTCGATCCAAATCCTTCGGGTTGACAATCAACCAATCCGTTACAGTGTTGCCCTCTGCCATGGTGTTGGTGATATCGATATCAAAGGAGATTTTGTCTGCACTGTTGAGACAGATATCCGCCTCTACGTGTCCAAATGGAGTGGCATCACAATCGTAAACCACCTCGGCTTGGATTCCGAAAGTACGTTGGATTGTGAAGGCGATTGTCGCCTTCTGAGTCGAATTGCCCATACTAATGGTCTCCAGTTCAATCATACCCGTGTCGGGGTCATCTCGGGAAGTTGAGGGTTTGACTTGGAGCCGAATTGTTTGCGTTGTGTGGCGATCCAAACTTGTGGTGTGGAACGTTCCATCACCTTCGTTTTCCTCGATACGCTGGCCTGTATCGTTATCCCAAAATCGCAGATTTGCATTCGAATCTTGCTTGACATCAATTCGGAATTGATCTGTGTCAAAACCCGTGTTGAATATCTCGAGGTAGAAAGTGGTGTAAACTCCGTCTTCAACGTAGCGTGGAACTGTCTCATCAATGTTGAGAGCACCGGTGCT
>PBPV01000098.1 GCA_002724815.1 Methanobacteriota archaeon
CGTTTCTGCAGCAGATGATGACACACTAATGCGCATCACCTGGCAGCACGCTGAGGACGACCTAAACTGGGCGTTCGTTGTAATGAAGTTGACCGTTGGCGACAACACCTTCGACTGCTCCACTGGCGCAGATGAAGAGTGCAGTATCGCACAAGACGGTAGCGACGACGCACTTTGGGAGACAGGAGAATTCCTAACCCTCTCAGAGAACGCTAACGCTATCGCAGACGGACCAACGGACATCGGCATGTACGTCACATACCGTGGCACTGCAGTTGCTGGTACCAGCTCTGTATCCATTGCTTGAAGCAAGTAATGGAACTTTGAGTTAACCAACCAAGATAACACACTTGTCCCCCGAGGGCGCTTCGGTGCCCTCGGGGGGCTTTTTTTTGTTTCAACGCGAGCCGCGATTTGTTTGGCTCGCTTCCCAACGATGCAGACTTTGTCCAAATTGAAGCATCATCATCCCTTGAACCAAGCGAATGTTCTGAGATAAGAAGGACACAGCTGAGGTGCAGAATGGAATGCGCAATCCTGTGAACCCTATACCTAGACTGGCGAGAATCACTGCATCAATCAATAGCATCAATCGATCCAAGAGCATTGGTTCGCCGCCAAACCAACCGATGAGCAAAACTGTACTCGCATGGGCAATTCCTGCCATAATACCGAGAACAACAAACCATGGTGAAATGGTGTGCTGATAGCCATTCAATCCGAGGATGGTCCCCCATCGCCCATTTCTGAACCACTGTGAACGGTGCCTCCAGAAATGACGGGCCAAGCCTTGCCCCCTGCGTACCGTTCTGTGATGCGATTCCTTGGAGTCGGTAATGGGAGATTCTGAGAAACGAATCGATTCGTCCGAAATCGCTCGAAGACCTTGATTGCGAATGAGTACGGCCAATTGGGAATCGTCTGCATTGGAAGTGGCGACAATTTCTTCAATCGCATCTACGCGATAAGCTGCGATTGAGCCTTCGAAGATCGGAGTAGAATCGGCCCTAGATTCCCCTGTTCGAAACCATCGGTACCACCCGCGATAGGCTGAGTCCTCGGTATGTTCACTTAGTGTTCCACAAACAGCCCCAATTGAGGGATCTTTCATCCAGCGACCTACTCGACGTAAGGCTCCATCTTCCAATGTGGCCTCTGCATCCGTCATGACAAAGACATCATCTGAATCCTTGAGTTCCTGAATCACTCGGTTGATTGCCGACGATTTGCCCAGACGTGCTGGCATTTGAATGACCTCAAGTCCTTGTTTTGTTCTTTGATTCCAATCGGTTGCAATAGAAACAGTTTCATCCGTGGAAGCGGAATCGATTAACACCAGTCTACGCTTTGTTGAGGGGTAACGCTGTGCAATGAGATTGTCTAGTTTCGACTCGATGACATTGGCCTCATTCCACGTAGGAATGACAATGCAGAGAAAGGGAAGGTCGTCATCCTTGCAGGCGTCTGGAGAAGGAGAGGGAGTTCTCATCCATCGGCGATTCAACAACCAATGTATCGCCAGAGGAAGTACCACTGCAAACGTCGCACCCGACTGAATTGCAAGGAAAAAGAGACGTTCAATCATCGGCTTCTCCAGAATGGGCCCAGAACGCCACAACGATAAGCACACCGTCCCGAACAGGGGTTGACGAGGGCTTCATTGGAGTGATGTGGCCTCAGCCGAACGAGGGGGTAAGATGCGGACTGTGCTTCATGTGGGACCCTCTCAATCCCGAGGAGGGATGGGGGCGGTGATTCAACTCCTCGTCGCAACCCCTCCCGATGGATGGACTGCTGAAGATTTGGCAAGTCACTCGGATGGCGGAACCATTGACGTACTCAAAGCATGGTGGAGGGTTCGTAAGACACTCAAATCGCGATTGGAGCGGGGAGGTGTCGATGTTGTTCATGTTCATACGGCTACACGATGGTCCTGGAGACGAAAAGTCGGGTTAATCAAAATCGTACAGCGATTCAATGTTCCCGTGGTTCTTTCGATCCACTCTGGTGACTTTGATCGTCATTGCAAGGAGCGGGGGCCCGAGGTTCACCGCATTTGCTCATCAGTACACACTGTTGTATTGACACAACGATGGCAGGAGAAACTCTCGCCTTGGTTGGGCGATTGCAGTGTGATTCCAAATCCTGTTCCCGAAGTCTCCCTCTCGTCTAACCGGGATCGCAACATGTTCCTGTTGATGGGTCGTTCAAATCCGATGAAGGGTCAAGACGTTGCAATCGAAGCCACCCGAATTCTGAGAGCAAAGGGCCACGATGTGACATTGCATCTGGGGGGAGTTGAGTTTTCAGAGCCAGGTATTGTAGGCCACGGATGGGTGAGTGGTGAGGCAAAGGAACACTTGATGTCCACCTGTGGAACATTGCTCTCCCCCTCAACATGGGAGGGATTGTCCATGTCTGTGATTGAATCCATGGCACGGGGGATGCCCGTGTTGACTTCACCCGCAAGTGAGGGCGTATTTGAGCAATCTGGAATGATTGTTGAGTTGGATGCGCTGGCATTTTCTGAAGCGATGCTGACAGTGATGGAGGAAAAGACATGGCAAAAAATGGCAGATGCAGGCCCGATTGAGGCTGAACCGTATCATCTTGCCAATGTGATTCCTCGTTGGGGTGAAGTGTATGAGGAGGTGATTCAGTGAAACTCCTGTGGATTACACATCGACGTCGAGATGAATTGTCGTCAAAATCTCGAAGTGGCATTTCAAAGGCGCTCAAGACTCGTGGATGGGAAATTCAATTCATGAGTCCTGATGGTGATTTTCGAGTTGAGCGATCTGCAATGATCGGGCGAGGGCACCGTAGTTTCACCCACAGCGTTTCATCCAGTCTTTCAAGCATGGCACTTGATTTATTCAGTGTGGCCATTGTTGAATGGACCGCTGTAGAAGGGTCGGCGGTGGCCTTGAAGAAAGCCGGTTTGCCATGGATCATCATGGATCGAAGCCCTCCTGTAAGTGTAGGAATTGCCGGATGGATACAAAGAAAACAGTACAAACGAGCATGGGATATCGCCCGAAAAAACAGTGCAGGTCGTGCGGTAAAAAGCGCATACATGGCTGCTTCTCAGGATTGGAGCTTGTCTAACGCAATTGTCCCAGCAGGCGTGGATTGTTCAGCATTTCAGACGGCTACCATGAACGAAGATGCCCTCGTTGTTTGTCATGGTTCACTGGATCGCTCTCGAGAACTACATCGATTGGCTTCGATGGGATTGAATCTGTTGCTTTTTGGAGAGGGCAATGATTTCCAACGGTTGTCAAGATTGACACGAGTGGAATCTTCGGGGAATGTGGAAACTCGTTTGGCCAGTGCGGATATCGGTGTCTTGCATTTGCCAAATCGTGATGTTTGGCGGCATGCTTCCCCGCTGAAGGTTGCTGAATTCGCTGCCGCGGGGCTACCGGTGGTGGCTTCTGAAGTCAGTGGCTTGGAACCTTATCGCGATGCTGAATGGTTGACATTGATTCCGCTTGGCGATGATGAAGCCTGCAAAGTAGCCCTTGTCGATTTGTGTGGTTTATCGCGTGAAGAGCGATTGAGGTTGGGTGCATTGGCTCAAGAAGATGCCAAGAATCGTATGAGTTGGGAGCATTGTACTGCATCTCTACATGAGATGTTAATCGAGGTGAAGCGTTGACTCGACGGGTTCGACTTGAACGTGACACACTATGGTTGTCGGCTGCAGATATGGCGGCGCTGTTGGTTGGACTCGCGGTTCATGTTGTCTTGACGCGCGCGTTCACTGAGGGCGATTATGGGCGTTGGGTTCTTCTTCTAGATTTGTTCTATGTGACGGCAACCATTGTCGATCTTGGATTGCCCACCCTCATTGGTCGAGATGGTGAACGATTGGGTTCAGGGGCCGACGATTTGGTACACCGTTGCATCCGAATTCAGGTTCGCTTTGCTCTACCGATTATTGTCATCGGTGGATTGCTTGGATGGTTGTGGGTGGGCGATTCAACCGCCTGGTTGATCGCATCGATTATTCTTGCACTCTCAGCCTGTGTTCAAATTCTGACCTATGCTCATCGAGCAGCCTTGCGGGCATTGGGAGAATCAAGGCAAGAAGCACTGGTTCGATTTGTTGACCGTGGCGCAACTGCGATTGGAATTGTAGTCGCTGCTGCTCAGTTTGGTGCACACCCAATTGCCTTGGCCATGGCCACATTTTTGGGACCATTGGGTGCGATGTTCATCGCCATTCGACTGGGTGAGAAGCGGTTATCGAATATTGAGTCCGGGGAAGAGCTTGAGACATCAACTGCGAATGGTCGGGCTCTGATTCATTTGGGTTTGCCTTTCTTGTTGGCTTCGATTGCACTGGTTGCAAATGTCCGTGTTGAGAAGTTGATGCTCGGTACTCTGTCTACCACCGTCTCCGTTGAAATCTTTCAAATTGCATGGCTCGCATTCATTGCCGGTTATGCTCCCATTTTGTCCATTCGAGCTGTCATGTTGTCTTGGTTTGGTGAAGTTCGCAACCAACGCGACAAGTTGTGGCATCGAGCAAAACGCGCAGCGATTTTGATTGCAGTGCTATCGATTCCGGGATTCTTCCTCGGTGGTTGGATCGGGATGGAAGCATTGGAGATTGTATTCCCCGATTATGCTGAGCAAGCGGTAGTGGTTTTTTCATGGCTGTTGTTTGCATGGGCCCTCTCCCTATTGGCAAGTGTCCCCCTGACCCTAGTTCAGGTCAGTGAGCGACCGCTACGATTTGCGGCTCTTCTTTGGGCCGGTATTATCGCAGATTTGATTGCTTGCTGGATCTTGATCCCGGATTCTGTATTCCCAGCAGAAAGTGCTGCCATTGCCGCAATCATCGGTGCGGCAGTGGTTCTAATCGCTGCATCAGCAGAAGCATGGCGTCTTCATTCAAGTTCGACTTCCTCGCCTGTGGTCGAACCATAAATGGTCACGGAAGCAATGGCTACTAGCACCAAGAACATGCCAAGCAATTGGTTGCTGGAGTGTCCGTCCTGATTGAGAATCAAGAATCCCCACAACAGTGTCAATACCGGTTGAAGCAAAATCGCGAATGAGGTATGCGCAGCGGGCAATCTTGGCAATGCATAGGCGACTGCCAACCATCCACCAACTTGCGAAAGGACTGCAAGAAGAATCAACCAACCATGTCCAGGCCAAGTCAGTTGGAAATCGATGGGTTCGACCGATAATGAACTGAGAGGTAGAATACCAAGTACGAGCATGCCCAATGCTGCACCCGCAGTTGCATCGAATTGAACAGAAGAAACGGGAGCCAATCCCCTGTTGCAAGAACGAAATGTAATCAAAAATGCAGAATAGAACACCGCTGTAAAAATCCCGAACAATACACCCTTCATCGGGTCCTCCCCGTAAGGTTCGGCATCAGCAATGCCGGAGATTAACACCAGCCCCAGCATGACCACTGGGAGAGATAACAAGATGGCTGGATTGGGTCGTTCACCGAAGAGCTTCCACGAAACCAAAGTCACCAAGATGACCTGAGAATTTCCAATGAGAGTCGCGATGCCGATGCCGATAAAATTCATCGAAATGTGGTATGAAAGCATGTCGGGAGCGAGAATCAATCCTGCACCAAATGCCATCCATCGTGCTTGTGAAGAGCGGGTATCTGATTTGCGAATCCGAAAAGCAAGAAGGCCCAAAATCGGCAAGGCGTATAGCATCCGAAAGAATGCACCCGTCGAAGGATTCGTATTCGAATAGACATAGAACACCGGAGAGAATGAGATCACGGCTGCTCCTACCAACGCGATGAGCATGGCGCGACGGTCTACACCGACCGTCATCGGCCTCACCTATTCTGAATCGCCTTCCGCGAGCATCTCTGCGAGTTCGCCAGATTCGTACATCTCAAGGGCGATATCGGAGCCCCCGATGAGTTCGCCATGAACGTAGACTTGAGGCATGGTCGGGAAATCTGCCCACTCACACACGTTTGGGATGGCGCGGGGGTCACTGAGAACGTTCACACTGACAAACGGCTCATTCATGGCTTTCAATACCTGAGCTGCGCGATTGGAAAAACCACATTGTGGCATTTCTGGAGTCCCTTTCATGAACAGGACCAGCCGATTTTCATTTACGATTTCTGCAATTTCTTCAGGTGTCCAATTGAACTCACTCATGTTTATTCCTCCTTGGGTCGAATGTTGATGCCGACAAACTCAGCGTCGCTTCTTCGATTGGGATGGGGATGGAACACTTCACCATCGTCTTTAGTGGCTTGTTCCGGGGTTAAGCACTTGAGGTCAAGCGCGTGAACTTCTGAAGGAATGTAAGGTTTGAAGTGGCTGAGAAGGATTCGTTGTCGAGGTAAGGGTCGCATGCCCTCGAAGGTTGGACTGACCACACGCACGTGGAAATGGTCGCGGCCTCCTGTCAAATCAACAACGGTGACCTCAATGGCATCTGGAACGGCCTTTCGAACCTCGTCCTCCATCCACTCAACGGTTGGCATGTTACTCCCTTCCAGTGATGCTTCTTGAACCCTTTTCAAGCGCCTAGAGCCTCGTGAATCTCTGCTAGATTTTCTGCAATGCTACCTTTGTCGTTGATGAGACCGGATCCAACCACGGCTACTTCAACACCCCAGTCGGCAACCTGAGCCGCGTTGTGGGCCTTGACACCTCCATCGATCATCAACTTCGTTGCGCGACCTCCGCCTTCGATTTGGGCATCAATTGCAGCCCGGAAGGTGCGGGTCTTCTCTTCCATTTCAGGCATGAAGGATTGGCCTCCTTTCCCAGGAACCACACTCATGACCAAGACAAGGTCCAATGAAGACAAGTAGGGTAGAACGGCCGTGGCATCAGTGGCAGGGTTGAGGACCGCACCAGCCTGACAACCGCGTGCGTGAAGTTTGTCGATGAGGCCTTGAATATCTTCAACGGCTTCGACATGAAAAATCACCAAGTCGACGCCTGCATCGACATATTGTTCCCAATTTTCTTCAGCATTGGTGACCATCAAATGGCAGTCAACGAAGACGTTTGGACCGACTCGGTCTCGAATGCTCTTGATGAGAGCAGGCCCGAATGTGATGGTCCGATTGACCACCCAATTACCGTCCATCACATCCAAGTGAATCCATTCGATTCCTGCCGCAATCGCTTCGTCCATGGTCTTTCCAAGTTCGCAGAAATCTGCTGTGAGAATACTCGGTGTGATGATCATTGGTGGGCCCCTGTATACAGGGAGGGGAAGTCGGTTCTCAAGCCTTGACCTTCGGGCATTGGATAGACAAGGGTTGATAGGGCGTCAATCAAGCCCATGGAATGGTGACAATATGGCTGGTAATCTGGTAGAGGCTACAGATGCAGATTTTGATGCGGTAACAAAGGGAAACGAATGGGTGCTGGTGGATTTCTGGGCACCTTGGTGTGGACCCTGTAAGATGATTGCACCGGTCTTGGACCAAATCGCTGCAGAACGGGACAATTTGACCATCGCCAAGGTCAACACGGATGTCAATCCAGTCACCCCGGGTCGCTTCGGCGTACGTGGCATTCCTTACCTCGTGCTGTTCCACAATGGCCAGCCTGTAGATCAAAAGACCGGGGCCATGCCCAAGCCTGGATTTGACCAGTGGTTGAATTCACACATGGCCTGATTGTCTGAATGAAAATTACAGACAAACAGCGCACTGTGACGCAGTGAATTGAAATGCAGATTCCATCTCCGAAAATTTAGAGATGCTGAAATATTTGAAGTATTATATTCCCGCCGTGACCGGTATTTTGTTCATCATTTTCATCATGATGGGACAGAATTATCCGACATATTTCTTCATCGGTTGGTCACTGTTTCTGTTTATTGGCGATTACATCTTGCCTCGGGACAAGGAAATTCAGCCCTTTTCGTATCCAGGAATTTTGAATTTTTCAATTTACATCAATTTGCCCATTCTGGTTTGCTTGATTTTCTTGGTAGTCTCAGTTTTTGGCAATCAATCACCAAATTGGTATGTTGAAATGTTGCATTCGATGAATGTTGATTTTGCTCGAATTGTGGAGTCATTTACCCTGTTGGATCAACTCTCTATTGTGTTCCAAACCACACTATTGATTGGCATCCTTGGAACGGTCCCAGGTCATGAATTGACGCATCGAAAGCAGAACAAATTTGACATGTTCGTCGGGAATTGGATGCTTGCATTTTCTTGGGATTGTACGTTCGCAATCGAGCACGTCTACGGGCATCACAAAGACGTCTGTTTGGAGGAAGATCCGGCTTCTGCCAAACGAGGTGAAAACATCTATTCCTTTGTCATTCGAGCCACTGTGCTTGAACAAATCAGTGGCTGGAAACTTGAAACGGAACGGCTCAAACGGCGAAATCAGAATGTGTTTAGTTTTCACAATCGAATGTTGATTGGATTTTCGCGAAGTTTGGTGATTACAATCTTGGCATTTGCTTTTGGTGGCCTCAATGGAATGGCCGCTTTCCTCCTGTGTGCATTTATTGCGAAATTGTTCTTGGAGGCAATCAATTACATCGAGCATTATGGATTGGTCCGTGAAAGAGGAAAACCAGTTGAGATGCGACATTCATGGAACTCGAATCACTTTCTCAGTAGCATCTACCTGTGCAATGTGACTCGGCATTCTGATCATCATCGTTCAACAAAACTCAATTTTTGGGAGCTCAATCCTACGCATGAAGATGCACCACTGTTGCCGTATGGATATTTGTCAATGTTGTATTTGGTCTTGGTCACCCCATTTTTGTACAAAAAAATCATGGCGAAAAAGCTGGTTCATTGGGACCTGAACAATGCCACTGAGTATGAACGAAATTTCTACGCTGTGCAATCATGAATCCCAGTTGAATGGGTACCGTTGTTGTCGTATACGCATTGAAGGGGTCCCCTTGTGTACATAAGCCAAGAACCGATTAAAGAATCCTATCTACCCAAACTATTGAAAGTAAATCACACGTAGTTTGGTTATGGCTGAAAGGTACGTCCAGAGTTGGGTCTGGGCTCTGCTCACCTTCCA
>PBPV01000099.1 GCA_002724815.1 Methanobacteriota archaeon
TCATACAATTGTGTTAGTGACTGCATTGATTCTTGCATTCGTCGGTATGACTGGCGACGCTTGGAGTGTTGAAAAGAAATCAGTTACCGAAGAGACGATACTTGGCGATATCTCAACAACATCCGACAATAAAACAGGCCTCAATGATTTCTCAATATCGGTTTGTATTGAGGCATTTGGCGAACAAGATTGCTTCACAGAGCAGGACATCTATGGCACCTCAGATTTGTCGGACGCATACGATAATTGCACCTCTCAGGCAGAAGCCAGTAGTGCCAACGCCTCACAAATCGAATCGATTTGTGGCGCATTAGGAGAGAAAGCAAGTGCTGGATTTACAGGCATGATCTTCATTTCCCTCGGTATACTTGTGATCGTCACCACCCTCGTGGCGACATTCTTCAGTTTTCGGGGAACCCCCCTACCATTCTCTCAGTACTATCCATTCGGTGGAGCAGCACTCATTCTCATTGGAGTCATCGCATGGTATCTGATGATGCCCGAATCACCTGAAGGCTCAGATCCAAGCTTCGGCCTCAATGGTTGGCTGACGGTTGTCAGTGGACTTATGGTCGCAGGTGCAGGGGGTTTCCAGATAGCCCAAGGCGGCGGGACTACAACATCACCCTCATCACCTCAAGTGAGTATTCGACCACCAGGTCTTGGTGCACGAACGCTTACGGCCGACGCGGATGCAAGAGAATTCGTTCTTCGGGAAACCGCAATGGGCAATCAAACATTGTCGATTGTCGAAGATGGAGATTTGTTCCGCATTACTCGCGCAATTCGTGGCGAAAGCGGAACCCACAGCGAAGATTTGTTCATGTCTCGAATGGATGCACTATGTGGATTCACACATGCCCGATTTGATTGGCTGGATACCACCCGATATCTGTGGAACCTCCTTGCCATCGGTGGTCTTGTGTTGACCATTCTGGCCTTCGAAAACCCATCCTTGATTTTCTACACCAATTGGTTCATTCTGATGTTTGCAGCAGGCACCATCTTCTCCATGTTGCAGTTCGCCGATCCAGAACTGATTACCTTTGAGACCAACACCGGAAAGCATCGCTTACTTATCTACAGGGCAGGATCCAATCGTCAGTTGACCAATGCGAGCATGGATATCATTGACTCCATCATGCGAGATGCCCTGCGAGGCGAACAAATCGACCCTTCACCGCTGAATGCCGTTGCCGACGCCATTGAAGAAGAGATGGCCGAAGCAAGGCGTGCTGCTGAAGAGGCAGCCGCAGCAGCAGAAGCTGCACGAATTCAAGCCGCAGCCATGGTACAAGCACAGGCAGAACACCAGGCACAGTTGGAAGCTCAAGCCCTTGAGCAAGCACGCGCTCAAATCGCATCTGCTACACCTCCTCCGGCCCAAGCACCGAGCACATCTCCAGTTGGAGCAGCACCCGCTGCACCCCCACCTGTAGCACCCGCACCTGTGGCGCCCGCACCTACAGCACCACCACCTGTAGCCACCCCGCCAACTTCGATCCCTCCGGTGATGAATCCCCCCGCGCCTGCATTTACACCGGCCCCGCCGCCACCCGCACCATCGGCACCAGCCCCCTTGCCACCAGCCCCAATGCCTCCACCCAGCGGGCTGGGTGCACCTCTCCCCCCTCCTCCACTGTCTATGGACATGGACGTGATGCCAGAGGAAATTACCCCTGCACCGGAAATACCGATGCAAGCGGCTCCGCGCGATGATTCACTAAGTGAAGGTGAGAAAGAAGACATCCTATCTGATTTGGGCGAAGATTAGGATTCAATCGACGGTGCCATCGGCACCATTGCACTTGGGAGTATGACAGCTTTCTCCAATCGATGAATTGCATCTTCTATACCTCGCAAATCACTGGATTTTGGTAGCGGATACTCATCTTTTGACAACGGCAAGACCGCTCCAGGGCCGGGAATATCTGCCAGCCGTATACCCAATTCCTTGGCATCCTTTAGCAAACCATTTCCGCTACTTGCATGCCTTCTTGACAATCTTTCAGCGGTCCACTCTTCCAGGCGTTTTGCGATCCTTGCCAAGCGTTTGTTCAGATCATTCGATTCAGTTCCCTCTAGAAGGAGTGCGAGCCGAATCAGCCGTTGTACACGAACATCAAGCGGTGGTGAGAACAACTCCTCCCAAGATTCCGATTCCCCGACTCCGACCAAAGTTCGAATTGATTTATCTGGCTCCAAAATTTGCTGCGTTTTAATCACCAGTTCATCTTTGATATCATCGCTGGAGGTCGACTTGATTTCATCGATCATCTCTACCTCATTTTCTGAAATTTCAACCTCAACTTCTTCAACGGGTTGCAAATCGGCTTGCGTTTCAACCACCTCTTCGCTCATGGGAACAAGCACAGGCAACCGCTTTTCTATCGTGGAATAAGGGCTGTTCGGAATAAATGGTACAAATTCGAAATCAGGATCAACAGTCCCTTCAGCATTGGCCAATGTTTGCATCATTGTTTGGAAATCTTCATCCAATTCAACCAGGCACTCTGGTCTTCTGAGCTCTGACAGTACTCGCTCAGCCAAATCAACATTCAAACCCCAAGGAAGGGGCTCAAGGCGTTTGATTCGCTGCTCATGGCTAGACATTGCAGCACGAATCCCGGGCAAGTCCAAACCCAATTTTACAGGGTCTTGAGCAAGCATTTCTAGCAACCCATCTACGGACCAACCGAGGAATCTCCAATCATCGATTTCACCCTTTAGCCCCTCAATCAAGTGACTTAACCGAGGGTCTCTTTGAATCGGTTTAGGTTTCGATTCAGACAAAATTGTACCGTGACTTTCCAAGTCGGTAATCGTCTGCTCATATTCCGATAAATTGAGAGAATTCGGGTCAAGATTCGCGGGCCATAATGTCGCTAGTTCAATTCTGGCACGATCAAGGTATTCTCGGTGACGTATTCTTCGATTTTGGGCCAATTGCAACCAATCTCTTGCCAATTCGACCTCATTCAACCCCGCACCAGCGCTTCGTAAATCCACCAACAGTTCTGCAACCCTCGACGAACCATCAATGGACGTATCCAAACTTTGCAATTGCTCAATGAGTGGAATTACGAGATCAATAAACGGCTGATGTGTATCCAGTTCTTCCAGTACACCACGCGGCTCACTTTCGATTAGTGATGACCACGTACTCGTATCGATTCCATGTCTTGACCACAACTCCAAACGATTCTTGCTGGCGTCACGTACCGCTTCTGTTTTTGCAACCAATCCCTGAAGTAGAACGTCAAGCGACTCTAGAGCATCAAGGTGCCCACGAGTTCTCTCCGCCAACCTTCGAAATTCAGGCCATTGCACCAAGTGAACTTCCATCCGTGCCCAAATTGCATGGCTAGCTTCAATATTCTCTGCGATGGTTGGGATTTTTTGCTCCCAATGAATCATTTCACTCGCGAGTAGGGGCAATCGAACATCAACTTGAAACCCTTCTGATTGCCAACTCGCAATGCGAGACTCTACGGCTTCAAATCGACGATTCAAATCTGAATAGACCGCATCTATCTCTGACTCAATTTCGTTTAACTCCTGCACACTACCTGCTTTTTGCGCTGAAGAAATGGCCCCCCACATTCTTTCTGCGATATTATGGCCAAAAGGTCGAATCCCATTTTCGATTTTTCGTTGGCAGCGTGAAAGAACATCATCCATTGAATGAATGCGTTCCGCTTCTTCGAATCGTTCGTAAATCGTACCCCGGTGTAAACTGGAAATATCCCATCCTCGTTCAGATAGCATTTCCATCATCCCCTGTAAAGCCTGTAACCGATCTAAATTCCGCCGTTCTATCTCAACCAATATCGGCTCAATGTTTCGCATTGGACTGACATCTTCAATCATCGATAAAATACGGGGTGAACCCATGACGATTGCATCATCAACCGCATCAAGCCGTTCGAGAATACGGGACAATTCTACCGTCCGACCCTCCTCAGACCACTTCCCCCGAACACGTTCGGCAAGCAGCACCCAGGGCCGATGGTGTCGAAGCAATTGACGCAATTCAATCTCCACTGAAGCGGCTTCAAGTGGGTTGATTAGCCGTGTGAGAAAAGTATGTTTCTGTTCATCCCAATGAGGGGGCAAATCAAGAACCATTGATTTGATTGTTGAAGCAAGATCAGCCTGTTCTTCGATATACAACATTTCTTGGCTTGCGAGTTCACCCGTTGGCGCGACGACTTCAAACCCCCTCTCACGCAAGGCAGCGAGGCGTGAATCGAACGCATGCCCTTCATCCATTGTAGTGCTCGCCTCATTCTACCGAGACCGCTACCGGCACTTCAACCTCCGCTTTGCGGCGCCAAAAAACCCCTCACAAAAACCGCCTTTCACCCCTATAGGGGTGCGAACCACTCAAAAGGTGTGGAAGTCCGCTCCGGTCAATGGACCCAGTCTCAATTGGATTAACGCTGTTTTTTGCCGCGGCGACTAGTGCGGTGATTTGGTGGCTCGTACAGGCAGAAGTTGGCCTCCGCCGTCTGCGGGAAGATTTGGAAACTGCACATGCTGAAACAAGCCATGTTCTCGCAAGCCTGAATGCTCGAACTGAAGAGTTGGCTGAGAGCGCTTTGGCGCTGCAAAGGGCTCATCCAGGCATGGCCGGAATTATCGATGCACACCGGACCATCGATCGTTTACAATCAACCTTGGCGGGCGCAGGAGAATCTGATGAAGTTCGCATGGCAGCGGGAAGCACTCTTTCTGCAGTGAAGGGCCTTCTTGCGACCCGAACAGGCGAAGGCGATTTGGAACACACCACTCCCGCAGACCCAGGTCTACTGAAGTTGGTGACTCGCGTTCTACAAACATTGGACCAACTCGAAATTTCAATTGATGACCTCACATTAACTGAGATTGGAGCACGGCGCCTCGGTGAGATTGCATTCCTAGCAGGCGACCGAGGTTGGGCCAATGCTTGCTATCTTGCCGCTGCGGAAATCGCCCCCGGTCAACCTGCAACTCTGCGAAGTCTTTGCCGCCTTTCAAGAGAATCTGGCGACGAAGAAAAGCTCCGTGAACATCTTGAGGGCTTGCTAAACATCACTCCGGACGAACCTGAAATCCTTCGAGAGCATGCCCGCCTACTCACCAAGATGGGCGACGCCGCGGCTGAGGTCGATCTTCGCCGACTCGAGGCCATGGGGATTGAAACTGCCGAAGACAAATCGATGATGGCCAGTCTGGCCGCACGGGCAGGAAATACCGATGCAGCATTGCAATCGATCGAAGCCGCACTTGCTAGCAATCCAACA
>PBPV01000100.1 GCA_002724815.1 Methanobacteriota archaeon
CAGCGAAAACCACTTGGGTTCATACAGAGATGCAATCGGCAACATCCCCGGGATTTCAGCCTACTTTGCAGACAAGTACAACAGCTGAAATCAACACTTATTCGGCCCAGCCCTTAGGGCTGGGCCGAACAGACCCTTGAAAAAGACCTGCGGGTTGCGCTGAACCATGGCAAGTCCAATTCTGACCATTCGAGATGGTTCGATTGGATTTGAGAACGACAAGCCTCTGCTAGTTGACGTGAACCTTGAGTTGCATCCCGGAGAGATTGTTGGCGTGATTGGTCGCTCCGGCATTGGCAAGAGCACTTTGCTGCGAACCATTGCTGGATTAATTTCTCCGATTTCAGGAGAGATCACAACCCCGACTGAACGTGGAGATATTGGTTACATTCCGCAACGACTCGGTTTGGTCAATCACCAAACTGTCGGTTACAATGTGATGATGGGTGCATTGCCTAGGGCCCCTTTTTGGCAAACCCTGTTTTCTCTACCGGGTTTTGAGTTACGACAATCTGCTCGTGATGCTATTGAAGCCGTGGGTTTGACGGACAAGGTTCTCGATTCGATAACTCAATTGTCGGGTGGACAACAGCAACGTGTCGCTATCGCCCGCTCAATGGTTCAGCAACCGCAATTGTTGCTTGCCGATGAATGCCTGGGCGAGTTGGATTCAGAGACTGCAAAAGAAATCATTCAACTGTTGCAGCAGTTGGCGAATCAAAGCAATATTGCGATCATTATTGTCGATCACAACCCCGTTCGTGTCGCCACCTTTTGCGATCGTGTGTTGCAGGTGAAAGGCACTCGGATTGAGGAGGCGGAACTGTGAAGCTGCTCCAGCACCTGAAGAGGCGACCGAGCGTTCTGATCTACACATTCTTCGCTTTCCTTGCCGTGTTGATTTCCAACAAATTGGGAATTTCCATCGGCAATTTGAACCAAGCCTGGGTCAATGCAGGCGTACTGTGGTCGGAAATGTTCCCTCCCGATTTTAGTGTGGTCACCGAGCGTGCCTCATGGACTCAAACAGAGTGCAATTGGGAGGCCGATTGGGCTTGCAGTGCCGCCATTCATGGCTTGGTCGAAACCATTCAGATTGCCTTTTTGGCCACACTATTTGGGATGTTGCTCTCACTCCCTCTTTCGATGATGGCCGCACACAATCTCTCACCCATTGGGTTGTCCGTAGTCACTCGCAATCTACTCGCCGGCCTACGCGTTCTTCCCTCATTGGTTTGGGCCCTGATTTTTGTCATCATGTTTGGACCAGGCCCATTGGCAGGTGTATTGGCCATGACGCTGTACACTGTAGGTTATCTCGGCAAATTGCAATATGAGGCATTGGAAGGAATTAGCCGGTACCCCCTCGAGGCTGCTAGAGCCATGGGTCTACCTCGTTGGCAAGTCGCTCGCTATTTTGCATTGCCAGAGGCTAGCAATGCCATTCTCAGTCAAATTTTATTCATGTTTGAGTACAACATTCGGCACGGCTCCGTGATCGGGATTGTCGGTGCTGGAGGCATTGGTTGGTACCTCAGCAACTATCTCGGTGTATTCTCGCGCTACGACCGTGCTCTAGCGTTGATTCTTGTGATTTACATTGCGGTTGTCATTATCGATCAAATTTCGTTAAGCATTCGCCATCGATTTATGGACAGTGAAACCCATGCGCCACGAGCCAGATGGCGCGAGATCATCCCCTTCATTTCAAAGAGAGAGTGATATTTTGGTCAATTGGAAAACAATCGCTACGGTTACGGTTTGCATGCTAATGTTGGGCGCAGGATATTGGTATCACCTGATCAGTTCATTTGAATCGGATCTTGGGACAAACAATTCGATTCAAATGGAAGACAATCCGATGTCGCTTTCCAACGCAAGTGACGATCATTTACTCTCGATTTCATTCGATCAAGGTGACGATGATTTGGGATGGACGCACACATCCATTGTGTTGGTCGATGAAAACCGAGAATATGCCTGCACACTGAGCGGGCAATCGTCGATTGAACAACAAGATGGCAAAGTCCAGTCAAGACTGAATTCGGACGGTCAAACATTCACAATCATGGTTGATGCCACATCTGAAGCGAACTTTACGAAATTATCACTAGTGAATATGCAGGAATCCGGAGATGAGAATTTTTCCCTTCGTTTTTCAAAGACCGACATTTTTCTCTCAGAAAATCTCTCATGGATTGCCCTTGACAATGTTGAATTTGATGAAGTAACAGAGATACCAGATGGCACTTTCTCCAATGACACGTCTGAACGACTGGAATGGTATGATTACGATTTTTCAACCCACCGAGTCATGCCGAAAGATCAAGTGTATCTGATTGAAGAAGGACAAACCATCTACAAACTACAGTTCCTAAACTACTACAATGAGGCCGATGAATCACGCCATGTAACGTTGATTGTATCCCATTTGTCGGGTGAACCAATTCCGGCTCTGAATGACCCAAATCTGATTCAATCCTCTCCTTGTATCATCGTGGATGATGACAATGTGTGGTACCACAATGAAACCATTGAATTGCATGAAAATGGGTTTGACATCTGCTCAACGAATTGTACACTTGAAGTGCAAATCAATTACGAAAGCCGACGTGTTAAGGGCAGTTCTCAAATTGCCTTGAGCTAGGATTAGTGCTCCGCACTGATGCGGATCGCTCCATCCTCGTAGTGAACGTAGATGTTGTTGGGAATCTTACTGGTCAAAGCTGCAAGCGCTTCATTGACTTCCTCTTTGGTGACCTTGAATGCCTTGGCCGCACGAGCGGCTTTCCAAGGCACTTCTTCGAAATCAGATTGGCGAATCCACTCGAACAAGCGAGTCTCAAATTCGGTCAAGTCCTCAAAGGCCATACCTCGCCCACAGGGTCAAGGGACTTGAGGCTTTCACAGGACAGATTCAGCCATCGAACGCACACATTCAGGTGCCGTAATCTCTCCATCGAGCAATGCGCACAGTGAATTGATGAAAGGAACATCACAACCGACCATGTTTGCTCTTTCAGCAAACATTCGGGCTGCCCGAACTCCCTCAGCAACCATGTGCATCTCCGCAAGTCCCTCTTCCAGAGACTTGCCCGAGCCCAATTTTTCGCCCAGTGTTCGATTTCGAGATCGTGGACTGGCACTGGTCACGTACAAGTCACCCAATCCTGCAGGTCCGAATGCGGTTTCCGGTTGAGCCCCCATCAATGGCAACAGTCGTTGCCCTTCTGCAAATCCAATGGTCACCAAGGCCGCCTTGAGATTGTCCCCGCCAATGGAATCTCGCAATCCATCGACAACACCACAAGAAAGCGCGACCGTATTCTTGTACGCACCCCACAATTCACAGCCCACGGCATCTTGACTTGGCATCAAGATGAGACAATCGGTCGAGAGTCGTTCTGTGATTCGGGTGGCCACCGAAATGTCGTGGCCTGCCACCATGGCGGTGGTAATCACACCTCGGGCCACTTCAGGCGCAATGGTGGGTCCAGTCAGGACAACCACAGGGTTGGACAATCCAGCCGCAGATAGTTTGGCTTCAATCGCTTCCGAAATCAGACCGGAACCGCCTTCTTCGGGAGGGGCCAACCCCTTGGCAAGATCGAGAATCACGTGAGAGGGTCGCAAGTGCGGAATCACATCGTCAATGACAGACAAAATGACACCACTCGGCAGAGCCATCACCAGCAACTCGCTGGCCTCAATGGCTTCTCCAATGTCCATGGTGACGTCCATCTTCAAAGGGACGCCTGGGAGGTACTTGCTGTTCTCTCCCTTTTCCATGATGGAGCCGTACACTTCCTCTTCAACGGTCCATCCAATCACTTGGTGCGAATCGTTGGCCCATGACAGAGCGAGTGCTGTACCCCAGTTACCCATTCCAAGAACTGCAATTCGGGACATTGTTCGCCGGCCCAAAGCCTGAGCATTTGACAGTTGCCTCTTCATCCGGCTTCATCGCTACATTCTAAGCAGTGTGTATAGGAGCGAGGGTCAAGCAGGGGTTGCCAAGCTTGGTCAACGGCGCTGGGTTTAGGTCCCAGTCCTCAGTGGTTCGCAGGTTCAAATCCTGCCCCCTGCACCAATAATAACTCATTACGCGCGCACATTCGTGACTCTCCTATACGGAGTGAGGAGAGTCACTCATGGATCAATGGAAGGAAAAAAAGTGGGACAAGTTGCCCTCAGAAAGGAGGCAAGCCATGCTATTTGCAATCGATGAAATCATTGAGAATAATATGGTCGTCTATCCCTGTGGTACGACTGGTGCGAAACCAAGTAAAGTAATTCAAGAGGCAAAAGAGAATGGATATTCTGAGGCGTTGTGCCGAAAAATCATACAAATGATGGAAGATCAAATGATGATTTTTTGCAGCGTTCGATTGATCCATCGTTTCAGTGATGTTCAGGAATTGTGGCCCGAATATTCTATGGAATAACTGGGAAGATGCCAATATCGATTTCAGGGTTGGCCCCAAGTATGGTGGTTTCGAATGACAACCCAGTTTGCCCCACCATCGATTGTCAGAGCTGTTTCAGTGTAAGAAACCTCACCATGTACTGCATCGTACGTGGTGTTGACGTAGGTGCTGTGTAGGCTTTCCTGTCCGGTGACGCGACCGTCAGCGTCGTAGGTGTAATTCGTCTCAATGCCCATGGTTTCGGTTTGAGTCATGAGGCCGTTGATCCAGGTTTGGTTGGTGTCGATAGTGATCCATGTCGCGCCTCCATCCACTGTAGTGCTGGTGGACAAAACGGTGGGGTTTCCGTTGACGTCATAGGTTGTGTTCAGGTACGTGCTGTGCAAGGTTTCCTGCACGGTGACCCGCCCGTCGGTGTCGTAAGTGTAATTCGTCTCAATGCCCATGGTTTCGGTTTGAGTCATGAGGCCGTTGGCCCAGGTTTGGTTGGTGTCGATGGATGTCCACGTCACGCCTCCGTCCACCGAAGTGGTGGCGGTGATTACGACCGGGTGGCCGTTAGCATCGTAGGAAGTGTTCAAGAAGTTCCAGCCCGATGATTCGACGCTCACCACGCGACAATCGGAGTCGTAGGAATAGTTCTGGTGACTCATGAAAATCCCTGGTGCATCCATCGATTCCATGGAGGTCTGCAGCAGAGCAAAGCAGGAACCGTCGGGTTGAATCGTTGAAATTTCGTCAGCGTCATTCCCGACACATCCTGTCAACGGAAACAACATCACCAGAAACAATAGAAAAATTCGTTCCATTCGCATGTTTTTTTGCATGATTGATTTTAGTTTAAATCAATCGTTGATTCAACTTGTAAATAGGCGAAAATCATTGCAGAATTAGTTACTGAACAAAATTGTTGCAGTTGAATTGAACAGGATGTCGTCAGCGATTTCGAAACCTGCGGCCGCAAATGATTGGATGATTTTTCCTTCTTGGATCTTGTATTCCTCGGATGAACGAAATTGTTCCAGTGTCATCTCGTCTGACCATCTTGTGTACGCAATAATGCGTTCGTCATCTTCAGCAAATGTTGAACCAATGCAACCGTGTTCCATTGCAATTGAAAGAAAGGCCACCATGGATTCACTCATTTCTGGTGTAATTTCCCGGTTATTTTTGTTGGTAATCCATATCCGCATCACCGATGACTTTTCCATGCAATGACCATGGAGTGGACGGCTATACTCTTTCCTATCTTTCCGTTCTACAGAAAGGCAGTCATTCTTGCATTGTGATACTTCAATTTGTGAAGTCATTCAGGAAATTCCACATCAGTTCATACGTATCCGTTCCATCGACTTGATTCGGCCAAGTGTGCTCCTGAGCTTCCATCCCATAGTGCTCAATTCGAACATCGCCATCACAGTCACTGTGGACAATGTGTTCGACCTCATCTCCATTGAACAAATGTGCATGAGTATTGCCATTTTGACAATTGGATTTTTCAGCCCAATAATCGATCATTCCAGGGATATTGCTCATGGTCCCCACTCCTTCGTGTTCCCCCTCTTTCCAATCCCAATCCTCATCGTAATCAATGATGTAATCCAGTTTTCCATGAATATGCAAGACCGCCATCGATCCCGATAAATCACAGGTTTCAGGATTGACCGGCATCGTGCCGGCAAAAGAAGCAACTGCGGCGAATTGGTGGTTCATTTGGCATGCAATTTCATAGGTGTACATGGACCCAAGTGAATAGCCGATTCCATACAATCGGTCTTCATCAATACAGTATGCTGTGGACAAATTTTCAATGATGTGTTCGACGTAAATGTTGTCTTCTCTTGAAGTTGCAGCCGTGTTCAGGTACCATTCGCCTTCTGCAGCAGTCCGATCATCATCTGCAATGGCATAAGCCATGATGAATTTCTCTTCTTCTCCAAGTTGGTCAAACTGACTCTGTTGTTGGAAATCCTCGGTACTGCCGCCTCCACCGTGGAAGGCGATGATGACGGGCAACAACGTACCCGCATCCGAACTTGGTGCGGACAATCGGTATTGTCGGTCTTGTCCATTGACGTTGATATCGATAAAGGATTGAGTCAAACTTTGTGAAGGCAATGTACACGGGTCCACGAATACTGTTGATGCATCATCTCCCAAGATTTCTTCTGAAATTGAATCCTCTAGACAGCCGCTGAGTGGAACGGTGAGCATGAGAATTGCCAAGATTACAGAGGGTGAAATCTTGGCCATGAAGATCCGAAAGTAACACCTCATAACAAATTATCGAAAATCGGTGCTCTCAGCATAATCCATATCCACATCAAGTAGACGACAATGGCTCCAATTTCAAAAGAAATCCTTCGCCACCTAAATCTGTTTGAAGTTAAGCAGATGTAGGAATGCCAACATCGTGAGAGTACAAAAATCCATGCTAGTGTTAAGATGATTACGTCTACATCATCAATGTACATGATGACAAGACAAGTCACGAAAAACAACAGTGGAAACTCGAATAGATTGGTGAAATGTAAATCCGTTTGCAGCGACTTTCTAGGAGGTTTCTCTCCTTCAAAAGTGAGATAATATCTCCAATCGAACCCTTCGTTTACGACA
>PBPV01000101.1 GCA_002724815.1 Methanobacteriota archaeon
CCAACGACAATCGCATCGAAACTCGATCCATCTTTAGGAACCGAACCTGAATCAACGGGGGCTTCCCAATCCAATCTCTCACCCAACCCAATGGTGAACGATAAGGTCCTCAAGTGTTGGGGCGTCGATTTCATGTCCTCTTCATCTCTCGCGACATCATGGTTGGACAAGTTTGCATCATCCAAACCACCCTCCCAGGCTCTTGGATCGAACCCGAAGTGGGTGCCTTTTCGCAACAAATGGTAGAGGTCGGAGCTGCCTGTGTACAACACTCATCCATTCGTTCAGTTTACCGTTGGGAGGGTGAAACCCATTCTTCCCCCGAATGGCATCTTCAATTGAAAGTGAGCTTATCAAAGCTTCAACAGGTCCTGGCCGCCCTCGAACAACAGCATCCGTATGACACCCCTCAGATTGTTTGGTACAAAACTGAGTCAACAGATTCGTATTCGACTTGGGTGGATTCACAATGAACGGCATGGAATTTGTGCTGGCCCTTTCACTCGGTCTTGGTTTGGCTGCGGCATCAGGGTTCAGAGTATTTCTTCCACCATTCGTGTACGGCCTCGCCATTCGATTCGAATTTACACCGATCGATATTTCTGTGCAGGGTGCAAGTGAATGGATGTCATCCGACCTTGGCCTCATCCTCCTCGGTTCTGCAATGGTTCTGGAAATCCTCGCCTATTACGTCCCGTGGTTGGACAATCTGATGGACAGCATCGCCTCACCTGCAGCGATGCTGGCGGGCTTTGCGATGGTCTATTCGACACTTGGAGATGCGAATCCAGTCTTGCAATGGGCCCTATCAATCATTGTCGGAGGTGGCGTTTCAGGCACCATCCAAATTGGCACGGTTTCCGTTCGTGCTCTCTCTACGATGACCACAGGTGGTATCGCCAACCCACTGGTCTCCACAGCCGAGGCCGGCGCCTGTATCATCTGCACAATTCTCGCCATTCTTTTGCCACTTCTTGCCCTCATTTTCACCACCTTGGCTTTACTTTTGTCTGTCAAATACATCCGAAATCGGAAGGAAAAGATGGCGACTGAAGCGACCCCTTCGCATGCTTCTTCCTAGAATCGCGCAGCGCTTTGTTGAAATGCTCTCCAAGTCCCAGAGGTGGCATGGGCAATGATGACTCAGACAAACGATTCGCCACACGCTCGGTTCACTCTGGAACCAAACACATCGAGGGCGCAGTCAACACCCCGATTTTCCAATCCTCGACCTATTATCTGAGCGACGAACGATACGCAGGTTGGGCCGCTGGCGCGCAACACACTCTGATTTATTCCCGTCTGTCAAGCGTCAATTCAGAAGCTTGTGTGGAGAAAATTTGTGCCCTTGAAGGTGCAGAGGACGGGGAACTCTTTGCGAGCGGGATGGCTGCGATTTCAACCGTCATGCTCGGCCTTCTTTCCAATGGAGATCATGTGGTTGCCAGCGCCGATGTGTACGGAGGCACATACGGACTGATGACAGAAGAATTGCCTCGATTCGGCATCAACGTGACCATGGCGGACATGCAAGACCCCTCTTCTTACGAAGCCGCCATCCAAGAAAATACGAAAATGCTCTACATTGAGACGTTGTCAAATCCTGTTCTCAAGGTGTGCGACGTTGAAGCGATGGCAGCCATTGCAAAAAAGCACGACTTGTTACTGATCATTGACAACACATTCACCTCTCCTTGGGGCTGCCAACCCATTGCAATGGGGTGCGACCTTGTGATTCATTCCACGACCAAATACCTCGGCGGCCACTCCGACATCGTCGGTGGTGCAGTCGTGGGACGCAAGGATTTGATTGCACACCTCTTCCCAAAGAAAGTCCACTTCGGTGGTGCCCCCGATCCTCACGCTTGCTACCTACTAGAGCGAGGGATGCGAACATTGAGTGCGAGAATGCCCATTCATTGCGCCAGCGCCTCTGAAATTGCCAAGCGTTTGGAAGCTCACCCATTGATTGAGAAAACCATCCACCCCTCTTTGTCCAGTCACCCAGACTACGATGTTGGTCAGCGCATCATGCCCAAGGGAACAGGAATGCTGGCTTTTGTCGTCAAGGGGGGTGACGATGCGGCCCTCCGCTTCATGCGCAATCTCAAGTTGATTTTCGAAGCGACCAGCCTGGGCGGTGTCGAGAGTTTGATTGAATGCCCCTTCAACTCAAGTCACATGTTCATTCCAGAACCTGTGCGAACGGCTGCCGGCGTAGTTCCAGGCTTTGTTCGCGTCAGCATTGGAATCGAAGATGTCGAGGACCTCTGGCAAGATATCGAGCAAGCACTCGCTCAAATTTAGTCAAACCCGGTGGACCGTACCACATTTCGGGCAACGGATCTTCCCTGTGTAATCACTTGGGAAGCCCATAACCGCTCCACATTCCATGCATTCCGCAGTTGATTTCTCCTCTCCAGATTCTTGTTGATGTTCGGACAACCTCACAATCAAATCTGCCTTTTTTCCAGATACAGGCAATCCGGCTTCACGCAACTTCTCTTTGAGTTCATTGACCGTCATATCATCACACTCAAATTGCTCGTTCGCAACACCCCTCGTCACTACGGGATAGTGGATATCTTCGGCAGAACGGAACCAAGACCAAGGTCGCGCCAAAGCGATGAGCCCACCGGGGAACAGCAAGATTGAGGACCACATACTCAAACCAGCCCCACTCCAGATGGTTTCACAGGTACTATTGCACGTTCCACCAGAAAAGCCCAACCCGGGACCCAATGACATCAGTATCGAGATGAATCCCAATACCACCATGAGTAGAAACATCCCAACGCTGCCCGCAATCAAGGAGAATCCAATCATTTGTGCCGTATTCCCTTCGGATCTTTCAATGACAATTTTTTCACGAATATATGACACAGGATCATTGCCAACCGTTGAGGGCACAGCTGTACTCTGTGAATCACTCGCAAGCGGAACCGAATGATGTTGCAATTCATCCGGATTTTGAGTCAAGAAAACAGTCTTTTGCGTCTTGGTACCCAACGCAAATGCAAACCAAACGATTGAACCCAAGCACATCATAATCGAGAGCAAAGCGATACAACAATTGGTCTGAACATCATCTCCATCAACCGTATCACCTTCGTCATATTTCGCACTGTTCACAGAACCTGCTACCATTAGCATGAGGATGGCGAAACTAGCGAGAATGACCGGTCCAGCGAACTTCTTCAAGTTCATGCAAACCACGCGACTCTCACAACTCTTCAATCATGCCCCTGCCAATTGAGATCAGGCATGGGATTTGGGGATTAACGGCCTCAATCTGAAAGTGGAATCCCATTTGCATCCACATTGATACTGCCAGTCAGGATGAGAATGCCCTCGATAAGCCCCCAAATTGCTGGAATGAATGCCAATATGCCAAAAGATAGTACGGAAATCAATAGTTGAGCAATACCCTTGCCAGTGTAACCAAGATAGAAGTTGTGAATCCCCAAAAAACCAACTAAAATACCCAAAATTCCTGCGGCAATCTTGCTTTTTTGCTGCCCAGGCATAAATGCAACAGCTCCACCCATGGGCATTGCTGTCCCTGTAACATACTGGGTTGGCTGGCCCCCCATCACTTGTTGTCCGGCTACGTATTGAGTGGTTTGGCCCATGATCACAGGCTGTCCAGGTTGCGGCTGCATATCGGTGCCTGAATGATTGCAGATTTAATCAATACTGAACAATATCATTGCGGTGAGGAAAAATCGGAGGCACCGCTGCGGGTAGCGAACGCTTCCATCGCATCGACATAAGCATCGACATTTCCTTCTTCAATCAGAATTTCACTCGCTTCAAACAATGTCTTCAATGCAGGCACCCAATCTCCGCCTTTGTCTCTGGCATCTGAGTCAAAATGCCATCCCTCGGATTCGGCCCGTTCATGAACATTGATCCATGCCCAACCCAAGGCCTTATCCAAGGCATCACGGCCCTTTTTCGCCATGGATATGGTGCTTCCAACACCATCGATTCTTGCTTTACGAACAAGTGCATCTGCTCGTCCACACAATCCCTCCATGTCTCCCTCTTGCCAAGGGAATTTGGCCATCATGAGGTGCTCCTTTCGCTCAGCATCCATCTTTTTGAGAAAAGCCCCAAATCCTTGTTTTCGTTTGGTTTGTTTCTCAATGATTTGTTCAGCATCATCCCCAGTAATTCCGTAAATCTTCTCAAGAATCAAGTCACCCCATTCGGGCCAAAGCGCAACGAGATTTGCATGGCAGGAAGTTTCTTCCAACCGCAGAACATCCTCCTCGAGTTCCTCAAAGCTCCCATCACCTCGAACATCCAACCCCCCATTCTTCAGCGCCTCTGTAAACACAAGCTGAAGAGCTTCTTTCTCAGGTGCTGAACCATTGATTGATTCAAGCATGCTATCCAATTCCTCCATTGGCCACCATCGTTCGCCGATGACACAACCCTCGCTGAGGTTTCGACACAGTGCCTTTCTCAACGCCTTTGTGAGCTTTGAATCCGTAAGCGAAAGGTTGAGCCAAGCATCGATTACTTCGTCCACTTTCTCTTGAGTATCTTCAGGCAATGGTTTACCCTCGGGCCAACCCTCGGGTCGCCAATTCCATTGGACTTCAGCAAAATCTGACAACCTCGGTGGCAACATTCTGAGCGCAACGGACCGCGCAACGGATTCCTCTTCCGCAACACCTGCAAGATCTTCCTCATCTAGAACAACGGTCGCCTCACCGACAACGAAATGCAAACCGTCGGTTTGTTCAGGTACGGCATTGGGTGAGCAATAGACCCCTTCCTTCTTTGAAAATTTCATCGGCGCATCCGACAACCCCCCTTCAATCCAGCCTTCAGGTGGATGGGGTTCATTGCCCGTACAGACAATCCCGTCATCGAGCGAGAAGAACCACCAACCATTGCGCGCATGTTCTTCCCAAGTTAGCAATCGTTGCCTTGGGTTGACAAAATTCTGGAAAGCGACCATTTGCGTTGGCTTCCCAACGCCCCGACGAACGAAGGAGGAACTCCCGAAAATGGGGTGATCAAAGACGGCGACCATGCTCCGTTCATCGTCATGCGCAGCATGCAGGGAACCCGCCAAGGCACGTGCAACACCGTCGCCACGCCGGCGCATCATTCGCTTCCCCAACCACTTACGATCGTTTTTCTTGGCGATGACTTTGGCACATTCTTTCAATGAACGCTGCACAGGATCTTTTCGCGCCCGTTTGATTGTGTAAGCCACCGTTGGCATTCGAGCATGAGGGTCTTCAAGCAATGCTGCAAGATTTTTTTCCAAACGCTTGCGAACACCTTCCGAGGCACGTTTCGTCCCTCGAGCACGCATCCGCTGCTTTTTCTGACCGGGAAATTGCACTTTACTTGGTCCTGCCACGCACTCCCCTCCATCTCGCCGAAGACTTCCTAGGCTTCACGCCTCCGGCGAACAATTCACCACCTTGCAAGTGCAGCATCCTCCACATCATGCAACTCTGCTGGGATCAGTAAACAATGAATTCGGCCCCCAGTTACTTCAGAAATTTGTTGAGCGGTACCGACGTTAACGTTAGCATCATCCGTGCCCATATCCGAACAAAGCACCAAGGTCCACTCTTCAACATCCACTTCCAATTTTTGCGCCATTTTCCGCAGCACTTCAACGGCAACTTTCGGAGTCATGGGTTGTTGGTCACCTTCTCCCATGCCTGTGGGATCCAAGTCGAGCAAAGCCAATGTATGCAGACCTCGCTCCTTGTTTTCTAGGATGATTTCCAACGGAGAAGTCGGGAGATAATCGCCGTATGGATAGGCAAAAGTACACTGTCTTCCAAACCTGTAGGACTGTAGCCCAACCGCTCCTGTAACGATTGTAGTAATCGAAATCCCGTGTTCAATGTGACATGGGATTTGACGTTGAGCGCAACGCAGCTGCAAATCGACATGGGTGGTAGCCTGCAATGGATCGCCGACTACAAGTAGAGCAACTCGATGATTCTGAGCCAAATCAAGGAGTTCTTCGGGCTGTTCTACAGACGAGCGCATTCGCAGTTCCCAGGGTCCCACAACCTCCTCCAAATTTCCGAGTTCATTAGGAGGTAGCAAGGCCGTATAACCCTCTAGAAATCTGTAATTTGCAGCCTTGGCAGCGGAGAGGGCAGAGATTGACATTTGATTCAAGTCACCTGGACCCAAACCAATCAACCAAAGGCCAGAATCGTCCATTTTCTCCCTCCGTCATGGTCAAGCGCGGGGCACCCGTCGCCCCATCGAGGACCATGCGTCATTTGAGCGTGCCGAGGCAAGAAACGCAGCAAATCCTCAGCCAACTAAAGGCTGAATTTGCACTTCCTCAAGGTGCCCGCGTGCAACCAGACCCATCCGACAGCAAACGAACACTAATTCCAGTCAAAGAAGGGGCAGAGTCAGAACTTCTCTCACGTTATCCCGTGGTGCATGCCGAACCCCTTACACCTTCACCGCGTACATACCGCGATCACCTTAACTCATTTCTTTCGGATCTTGAAATTGCTTCGATCGAATGGCCCACTCGACACGAATTTGTGGGAGACTTAATTCTCATCAAATTGGACTCTAAACAACGTGAATATGGAGAAATCATCGGTCAAGCGATGCTCATGCAGCACGCCCGCACAAGGGCCGTTTTCGAAGATCGTGGGGTCGTTGGCGAATATCGAGTTCGAGATCTCAATCTCTTGGCGGTTCGAGATGGCTTTGATTCAACCACACGGACCCAAATCATCGAATCGGGCCATCAATTGTGGACTGACCCCTCAACCGTATACTACTCTGCGCGTTTGTCTCGCGAGAGGGAAGGCACCCTCGAGTGTGCGAAAAATCTCCGGGACATGCTGAACCGTTCAATCTCGGTTTGCGACCCATATGCAGGGGTCGGCCCCTCTTTAGCCCCACTTGTCAATGAGCCCGGTTTACTGTCCAACTTATTTGCCAGCGATCTAAATCCGGCAGCCGTAGAATTACTTCGTGAAAATATCTCAGCAAGCTATGCAGAGATTGAATGTACAGATGCACGTACTTTACACGAGAGGAACGAACTATGTGGAAAATTCGATCTTTTATTGGTGAACATTCCTCATGACACTCTCGAACATTTACCTCACTTGTTGCCACTTCTCAACGATGGCGGTACCGTTCGCGGATGGGCTGTGATTGAGGAAGAAGATCTTCAAGCCGCCAGAGAAGTCCTAGCCAATACACTGGGAAAATCGGTTGAAATCGAGGTGCGCCGCTCCTATTCTGCAACAGCAAATTTATGCCGTTTCGAGTCGAAAATTCACCATTAATGAAGGTAAATTTGGCGCCCCCGCCGGGATTTGAACCCGGGTCGGAGCCTCGACAGGGCTCCATGATAGGCCACTACACTACAGGGGCTGAGCGGACAAGCGACAGCGGACCTGTATTTAATCGGCACGCGTTCCGCGGTTTGGGTGCGCACATGGCAGACGAGAGTGCTGACAACGATGACGGCTCTGATGAAATGATTGCAAAGGTGACAGGAACTCCTGCTTCACCACCACCCAGTGGTCCACCCAGCGGCCCACCCAGCGGCCCACCCAGCGGCCCACCCAGCGGCCCACCCAGCGGCCCACCGGGAAGTTCGGGCGGACGAGCCATGTTCGGTGGTTCCGCTCCAACACCTCCTGCGGGCCCACCTTCCACTGCTCCTTCAGCTCCTGCCGGTGCTCAGAGTATGGCGACGGGTTCCACAATTGTGATTGAAGCTGGACAAGAGAAAGTCGCGGCGGCAAAGCGCACCGTAGAAGGTGACGAAAAGGCTGAACTGACCCAGTTGCGGGAAGAAAACGAGTCGTTGAAGAAGAGTATGGCTGCTGCCGTAGATGTGATCCAAGAGGTTGAGAACCCAGCCATGCCTCCCATTGTAGGTGATGGATATGTTGTTCCTGGTGATGTTGTAGGCATGTTTGCCACCTTAGGTCGACAATTGCAAAAGGGCGGCCTAACACATGGAACCGCGGGTTCCTTCAGTCTCCTTTCGACCACTTCACCCGGACTGGTTCATATTACTCGACAAGGAGCAGCGTTGGCCCTCATGAATGAAGGTGATCTCATTACGGGACGCTTAGGCGATGCCGCACCCAATCGAGCCAGTGAAGATTGGCAAATCCACAGCGTCGCTTTGGCCATCGCCAGTTTGGAGCACGAAGGCCGGGGCGCCTGCGTACATGTTGCAGCTCCATACACCACAGCCATGAGTTTGGAGAAAGACCGCTACGCCCTAGTTCCCACTGATTTTGAGGGGCGTTCAACCTTTGGCCGAGCCACCATCGTAGACGTCCAATACAACGACATGGAGGGGTACTTGGTTGAAATCACAGAAGCCCTCAAACAAACGGGCAACAAATTGTTCGTTGCCCGAGGCCATGGACTGTATGCATTAGGTGCAGATTTGTTGGAAGCATGGGGTAATGCGGCCGCGTTTGAGCACAGTATGCGCGTACTGTATTACAGTGAATTGGCGGACTTGTGACAGCGTCACCTTGATTGAGCGTCAACCTCGGCAAGCAGCGATGAGTGAGCCACCCTTGGTCATCGATGTCGTCGACAACGGCGGACAATGGACCCATCGAGAATGGCGAATGTTGCGTTACCTTGGTGTGGATACACAGATCATTGAGAACACAACTCCAGTCTCAGATCTCAGGCAACTCGACGGCCTCATTCTATCTGGGGGTGCCGCTAGGGTGGGCCTCACTGGTGAGTTGGGCAATTGCGGAGCTTATCTCGAGTTGAACATCCCCATATTGGGCATCTGTGCAGGCCATCAATTCATGGCCGGTTACTATGGAGGGGCTGCAGCGGAAGCAGCTGAACCAGAGTTCGGTGCAGCGCAAATCACCTTGGCAAATGGCGGTGGGCAAATTTTTGCTGACACACCAGATGTACAAACGGTTTGGGAATCACACAATGATGAAGTCAGTGTTGTCCCCGAGGGATTCTTCATTACGGCAAGCAGCCAATCTTGCCTTGTTCAGGGAATGGAGAATGAAAAAGGCGACCGATTCGGACTGCAGTTCCACCCAGAGGTCAATGATTCAGAATATGGACAAAACATGTTCCAGAATTTCATTGAAATCTGCAAAAAGAACCGAAATTCGCAGTAAACAACCATCTTCTCTCGTCGACGGCTTCAAATGGGAGAGGCAGGTCGGCGAATTCAATGGCTACTGTTACCTACAAGTGTCTGCGATGTGGGCACCTCGATGAGTTCGAAGGGACAAGAACTGGTATCGCGTGCAAATCCTGTGGATTTCGCATTTTTACCAAGCCACGCCGACAGGGGCACAAGACTCTGGATGCCATCTGAGCGTCTTGTTGAAAGACCTCGACACTTTCGTCCGTGTTGATGCCCTCGTGGCTTTCCATTCACGCACCCAAGCGATTTGATCAATTGGCCGTGCCACAGAAAATCAGGGACCAATTCATTCGTGCGAGCCTATCTGGTGACCCCCCTCACTTACTTATTACAGGTCCAGCAGGAGTCGGAAAAACAGCAGCATGGCGCTTGGTCGCACGACAAGTACTCGGGCCGGGCTGGAAATCGACCTGTCACGTTCTCCAAGCTAGAGATTTGTCACGCCAGGCGGGTGCAATGAAAAAATTTGAAGAGTTCCTACGACCTTCAGGTCAAAAATCCACAGACACTCTTGCAAGTCGAACCAGTCTAGATGCCTTTGATCGGAACATGTGGGAAGGAGACGTCGGAGAGGCCCCTTGTGGCAAAGAAACCAAAGTTGAGTTTGGCCGAGCCCCAGTTAGCCGTTTGATCGTCATTGAAGATGCGGACCATCTGGGTTCCCGTAGGCAACCCTACCTTCGAAGGATGATGGAATCAGAGTCACACACGACACGATTCATTTTCACCGCACGAGCACCCAGTCGTATCATCGACGCTCTACGTAGTCGAATGCAACACATCCGCATCCCACCGATTGAGATGGAAGAGATCGAATCCACAGTCGAAAAGGTTGCATCACTTGAGGGGATAGACTTGGCTGAAGGGATGTCTGGTGACATCGCCCATGTCGCCAACGGAAATCTACGAAAGGCCCTATTCACGACCGAACTACTGGCTCGAAGAGGAATGACTGGAACCCGCAATCGCTTGTATGACGTGGTATCGGCTAGCACCTTGCAGCATGCTCGTCGAATGATTGAGTTGGCATTGCGTGGAAAGGTGATTGAATGGAGATGGGAAAAGAAAGGGGGACGAAATGTCAAGACCCTAGAAGGTGCAATGGGTCAATTGGACGAAATGATGGGCGTTCATGCATTGGACGCTGAAGATGTCGTTCACCAAATTCACATGGAACTTACTGGTAACCGATTGATGTTGCCTCCCGAATTGAGAAACGAGATGCTTGACGCGTTGTCCAATTGTGATGTTGCTCTGAGAGGCACCATTCATCCAAGGATTCAGATTGAGAATTTCCTCCATGAGATCTCTCAGTCCGGAAGACGCCATGGTTTGGCGATGTAATCGACGGGCGCGGCAGGATTCGAACCCACGACATCCGGCTTAGGAGGCCGGTGCAATATCCAGCTATGCGACGCGCCCAACCCTCCCTCCTGCTCGGCATTGAAGGACGTTACGGGGGCAAAGGAGCGTCATACTGATGACCTATGCAACCCTCACCGCACCTGTTCCGATGCGACGAGATGATGGAGGAGTGAATCTCCCTAGGCCCTACGGTGAAGCGTTTGAGGCCGACGACGGTCTTGAGGAATTGATTGACAATAGACTGGCCCGAATGGAGCGATCACGCCGGTTTTGGGGCCGCCTTTCAAGCAATTGGACCTGGTCATTATTCCGGAATCTAATTCCTCTAATCCTGCTGATTTCAACGATCACTGTGATGTCACTTCCTGAGAAGTTCAGCCCCTCCTTAGCCGCAACAATCACTACTACACTAACGCTAATTTTTGTTGCACCATCGACGATCACTCGGAATCTTGCCCTCTGGGTCGGAATGGGGCGCTTTGGGGCGAGAGGCCGCTCTCAAGATGAACACGATGGTAGCATTGAACGTATTCTCAATACACTGACAGAATTGCGTTTGCATGAGCACATGCGAATTGGATACTTACTGACCTATTCACTACTGTTGGGGCTTGCGAACCTCTTCCCCGTTGGGTCCGAGACACGAGGTCTGCTACTCGTAATCAGCATCTTGGCTGCTAGCCTAGCTCTCGTTCAGTCGATTACGGTTGAGAGACGAACACCGAGGCACACAGATGACCTCCCATTTTTGGTCTATCACGCACCGAGTCAACATACAAGCACGTTGGAGAATCCATTGACTCAAATCCTCCTCGCACATTTGGATCCAGAGAGCACCAATCGATTCCAAAGGTGGAAAGAAAGTCTTGGCGAAACCATTGGTGACCAACTAGACTTGAACAAAACAGTTGAACAAATTCTCCATGCTGTGTATTTGAGGGGACAGAACATGCTTACACAATATCAACTGATGCAGGAATTTGAGAAACTAGTCGGCCCCACCTACATTGAACCGATCCTCTTGCAGAACCCCCATCTAGACCTCCCAACACTTTCTCGCCTTGTCGGCCATACAAGGGCATGGCAAAGCGATATGTTTCGACAAATCGACCGTCTACAGTTCGGCTTGATGGATCACAATGAGTCGATTGCAGGGAACTCTTGGAGGTTGGATGCAAGCCTACCGCTACACTGTGCCGAATCTCGTGGAGATTTGTTCGTGATGGTCAATAATTTAAGTGAAGATCGAGTTCCAATTGAACTTGAAGTTCACG
>PBPV01000102.1 GCA_002724815.1 Methanobacteriota archaeon
AAGCAATCTACCGGATAGTAAGTAAGCGCCGCCTTGGTAAAATTAAATATTCTGATGAATAGTGAGGAGAAACGCCTTGAGAAAGGATCAGCCGTCCCTCACATCTACGAAAATAATTTGGTATTGAAGCCAAAGTTGCAGTGCACCCAATTGAGCAATTCCGTATTCGATGTAATAGAATGGGTACGAAAACAGATGCAACTGCCTTTGCCATCCCACTTTTCTCCATTCTTCAAATTCAGACCAATCGAGAATCGACCCAAATCGTTCACCCAGTTCAATCCACTGCTGATGCCGCTCTTCTTTGGTGTGACCGGGATTCGTGTAGATCCAGTGTTGGAAAGCATCGATTGTCGCAATCCAAGCGAGAATCGACACAATGCCTTCCAAGTGCTCACGAACCGCACGGTTTGCATCTTCAGGAGAATAGAATTCGTCTAGGAAGTCGTGGGTTAGAAGTTCCATCGACATGGCGGCAACTTCACAGAATTCAATCGGTGCACTGCGGTAGTCAACCAACGGGAGATGATCGGCGTATATTGAGTGGAATGCGTGCCCGGCCTCGTGAACCATTGTTTCTAGGTCCCTTTGCAAACCAGTAGCGTTCATGAAAATAAACGGCTTTCTTGAATGGTCTCGCTGTAGTTGGTATCCTCCGGGAGCCTTTCCTTTACGACTGTCCAAGTCAAGACTGGTTCCATCACGTAGAGAATCGAAGAATTCTCCCAATTCAGGTGACAATCGGTGAAACATTCGGCTGGTCCCAGCCACCATTTCTTCAACTTCCGCAAAAGGTTGCAGCGGGCTTCGCCCTTTGACATCGTGGCCCATGTCCCACATTCGAAGTGCATCAAGGCCCAACACCGCTCTTCTCTCCTCATCAATATCTCGCATTAAGGGGACACAAATTTGTTCAATGGCGGTTTGAAATGATTCACAATCCTCGGGGCTGTAGTCAAACCGATGTTTGGCGTCAAAAGTGTAGTCACGAAAATTTTCGTAACCCGCATTTAGCGCAATCTGATGACGGAGCCCAACCATTTTGTCGAACAATTCGTCGATTTCTTCAGAGTCTTGGAATCGACGTTCACCGACTGCCCTATAGGCACTTTCTCTGACCTCTCGGTCATTGACTTGCAGGTATTTCCCCATCTGTTGCATGGTTCTCTCTTCACCATCAAAATCAACCGTCATGGCTCCGCAAATCTCATTGTATCGCTGACCCAATTTTGTCAGTTCCGTTCCAAGTGCAATGTTTTCTTCCCGGAACAAGGCTAGATCCATGCGCGTATCTCTTAGCAATACATTGTATTCAACAGAGTCCAATGCATCCGCATGTGGCGAATCTGCCAGTTTGCGATTCAATAAGTCCCCGACCTTTGCAAGTTCGGGCTGTACTTGCTCGACAAAATCGAGGTAGGCTTGCTTGATTTCTTCATTTTCAGTGTCACACGTCATTTCTACGTACAACATTGAACCGGTTTCACCCACAAACGCATCAAATTGACCAAGTTCCAGCAACCATTGTTCCAAAGCCTCAGCTGAATCGATTTCTCTTTCCAAGAATTCTTGATAGACAGGTTGGATTTGATCCCATTTTCTAGCATCAATCCCCTCTACAGAAACCAAAGATTCACCTCAGGGATTGTGGACACGATTGCCCTGTGATCGAACCGATTTCGGACCATCAGGCAATCCATTCTCATCCCGAGTATGCTTTTGGCAACGCCATACTTCAACCTCTGCCTCAACCTTTTCCACGATTTGCTCAATTTCAGGATGTTCTGGATTGCTTTTCTTCGTCCAACAACCCAAACAGTAGCGCTCACTATCTACATCGACAAAATTCATCGGTGTACACTGGACATCGCAAACAACGCATCGTCGCCAAGCATGGTGCTTCGCCATGATTTCGGCAAGTCATCGAAGCAATAAGGGGTTTCGTTTTGACCCCTGCTTTCAACTGTAATCTGCCAGAGCAATGTGGGCGAGTACAGAGCGTTCAATTGCATAGTAATCTTCGGTAGACTGAGGTTCGATTTCCAGTTCAAGACGCTCCACGGTCTTTGCATGTGGTATGGGTAGATGTGGGAGTAAGGTTGCTCCGAGAACCGTCATCATTCGCTCTGCTTCCCGGTCCAAAGTGTGCCGATCTAAACTAGGCCACGGCATTTCATGGATTGATTCCATTGGAAATTCCGGAAGATGAATGAGCCAAGCAATCTCATCGCTGGATGAGATCCCGGCACGCTCGAATCCAATCCGTATCTGATGGGTTCCAGCGATCAATCGAATGAATTCAACATCGACAGTATTCGCTCGCATTGTGTCGTTTTGAAATCTAGATGCTACACCCATCCATGCAGTCCATAGTTGGCCCTCACTGACTGCTGCTGGCCCTCCCAGGAGCAGCCAGCGTTGGTCCTTTCGCGATTCAGTCATGAGTTCAATCAATTCCTTGGCATCGGAAATGGGTTCGGAAAATTTCAGTCCCCAGCATGGATAAGGCATACGGGACATGTACTCAGGGAGAAGGCACCCCCTCATCAATCGGTCGGCAATCATCTCTTCGTCTGTATTGCTCGTTCAGCCGCCTGCATGATATTTTGAACCAACTGCGGACTCCATCCTCGCTCATCCGCTAATTTTTGTGCAGCATTTTTTGTAATCCTGCAGATTTCCAAAGGAGTGCGATATCCGTGATTTGCAAGAGTACGCGCCCGAATGCGTCCAACTCCCCGAATTGAGATTAGCGACAGCAAATCTTCTTTGCAACCATTTGGGATTCTTTTCCTCATGATGTCAAGAATTTCAATCAATTCAACATCAGCATCTAACAAGACAGGGTCGGTCTCATCATCGTTTGCACAAATTTGTCGAGCCGCATTGATCAACCAATCCGCATGATCCACTCTTACTCGCAAGTCTCCAGGTGCCACTCCCAATTCGCCCTCGATTTCTCTCAGGGTGCTTTCGTCAATCCACTGATTGAGCGTCCATGCGCTTTTGGCCAGACTTTCAGCCTCTGGAAGGTATCCGAGTATGTTCAATTCATGACTTTCAAGTAGAGTTTGATCGGACATCGCATTCGCCTTTTGGCTCATCATTTGCATTTGTTTCCCAGAGGGCCAGAGTGGAGGAAAATCGGGTGTACAGGCCACAAGATGCAGTAGCGCCCACGGGGAAATAGAGCGATCTTCGATGATTCGACACAAAATTTTGCGTGCTTTGCGTAAGCCCTCACGAAGGATCAGTCCTGACAGAGGGTCGAGGTACAATCGACTAACACGTTCACCGAATGGAGTGGCAGCATACGTCATGGCCGGCGAATCTGGAATGATTTCATCCGATAATGGAGTTGACAGCTCCCCAGCGGTTTGAAATCCAATCACTGCAGGTCTCTTGGGTCGAGGTTTCGTTTCGACAATTTCTTGCAAACCCACTCCATCTATCGATTCTGCACTTTGAGCCCAGAGCGGCTTCTCATCGTCCCAGTCTTCGTCGATTTCAACAGCCTCATTTTCAGCCAATCGCTTCGCAACGGTTGGGTCTTCTCCCGTTCTCTCGATAAATCGATGTTCGGCCAACCAAGCGATGATTCCATCGATTCGCCCTTGCAACCAATCGTTTTCCACTCCATGGCCAAGGAAAGTTTGTTGGAAAAATCGACCGAGTGAATCTCTGTTTCTTTGACCTCCAGTGGCGATGGCAGCAAGCACATGAACTCGCAAGGCAGGATCCGCTGCAAGTTTTGACTCCACATCCTCGGGTTTGTTGTTGAAGTATAATTCTGCAATTTCATCGGCATGTTCCAGGTGCCGGGCGATTAACCATGCATCACCGAGGGGGTCATAGCGAGGCCGACCCGCACGTCCCAACATCTGGTGAACTTCCATTCTAGGAAGCGGCCGATTGAGTCCATCATCCCAACGTGTCAAATCACGTACAACCACACGACGTGCAGGTAAGTTGACGCCTGCGGCCAATGTAGGTGTTGCACAAATGGCGAATAGAATCCGATTTCGAAAAGCCTCCTCAACCAGACGCCGTTGTTTGCCTGTCAATCCCGCATGATGGAAGGCCACCCCCCCTCGCAAAGATTCAGCCAGTCGTTCCCCCATCAATGTCGATTCTTCGCTCGCCTCAACTTCTCTTGCGAGTTCGGCCAATGCCTGTATTCTCGCCTCGACATCCAGCCCGGATGGTGCTGAATGGGTTTCTTTTTGCCAACCTTGCATACGCTTAGAGAACCACTTTCCGAGTTTGGTTGCGCTTCCTTCAGCATAACGCCGTGTAGCACGAAAAATCAGAACCTGTCCGCCGTCGATAACCGTTGAACTCAGAACATTTCGTAAATTGTCACCTTCATCTTCTAGGGTAAATGGTGGGGGCAGTTCCATGTCCTCAACATTGGGGCCCACTTGGAGTCGAGGCTCAACCAATCCTTCGCAAACGGTACCATAGCGCAGAACAACCGGTCTCCAATCGGATTGAATTTTTGTCGCCTTCAACCAGTTAGCAATTTCATCGGCATTACCCACAGTGGCCGAGAGTGCTAGAATTTGTGCTTCAGGCCGCTCATGTTTGACCCTTGCGAGGTTGACCTCCATGGTTGGTCCTCGGCTTTGATCATGAATCAGGTGTACTTCATCAGCAACGACGATGCTAACCTGATTCAGAAACCCTTCTCGGTTTCGCATTAGAGAATCGAATTTTTCGCTTGTTGCAACGATCACATCCGCTTGGTCCAAAGAAACGGTTTCGCCCGCCCTGTCCCCGACGGCCATCCCCACAGTGAATCCAAGAACGTCTCCTGCTTCTCGCAATTCTTCGACCTTTTCAGATGCCAGTGCTTTGAGTGGAACCAGATAGAATGCCCGACTCCCTGGCTTGTCGACCATGATGCGCTGAATAATGGCCAAGTAAGCGACGAGACTTTTCCCACTTGCAGTGGGTATAGCCAATAACAAATTTTTACCTGAGAGGGCGACGGGTAGTGCCTCTGCTTGAGGAGGATGAAGCTTGGTAATGTTCCATTGATTGACCAGCAAATCGATGACATTGGGCGGTAGGCCGAGTTCGCTAACCTCGTCGACCATGGCATGTGAACCGCGACCATCGTCCAAAAGGATACGGGTTGGGAGCCGCGGAAGCCTGAAGTGCCCTACGATGCTAAGGCGCCTCGATGGCAAGAGGCGAAGGCACTGAAGAAGAGTTGGCATCCCGCCTTTCTCTCTTCGATGATGAACCCGATATCAACGATTGGTTCGAGGTCGCTTTGGGTGCTGCAATGATTACCATGGGCTTGCATCAGTTGTTCAATCCAGGTGGTCTTTTCGAGGTGGGTGTAATGCAGTGGCTCGGGGCCGCAGTTGTCGCCTCTGGATTCATTTTGCTTGGCCACGGAATCAAAGACATGTTACTCAAAGAAGTTCGTTCATCCATCATTCGACTTGACATGGACGACGATGCAAGTAGCATTGATTACGGCCTGATTCGTGATGTTCTTCTACATCCTGACAAATACCAACAACTACTCTATGACGCCTATGAAATGGCCTATGCCGACGGAATTTTGACCGAGGCAGAAAGGAATGAGCTGAGTGCTCTTGCAAGGGTATTGCAAGTTCCAGAGCGAAGTGCAGCTCGAATGGCGACTCGCGCTGCCATTGAGTCCGCGTTGGAAGACAATCATGTCTCTGAAGCAGAGATGGACTTGATCGTTGGGGCCGCACGCCCATTGGGTCTATCCGATACACAACTGGAACGCATTGTGGAAGCGTTGCAAGACCATGATTTGGACCCCGAGGAGCGCGCCATGTTGGACGAGATGTTGGCAACAATCCCCGATGAAGAAGAAGAGTAGTCAATTCAAGATTTGACTCGCTAAGGACATGCCCTTGTCTCGCCGCTCTTTCTCAACAACAGCGGCTGCAATCAAGACTGCAAAACCCAATACAGCGACCCAAAAGTCGTTCGGAATCAATCCGTTAGAGCTTTCAATTCCTTTGGGTGTGATGAGGTCATTGGCTGAAGGAGGATTTGAGCGAATCGAGAGCTCCATAGCGTCGATACCACAGTCACAGAAAGAAACTGACAACAAATCCGGTTTGACCGCAGTCGTCACTCTTCTCCAATCCTCTGAAGATACTGAATCTGGGCGACTGGTCCAGGCAGGGGAGCTGAGTGAACTCATCCCCGGGTCCGAAACCATGTCCCATTGAATGTGGAGGACATCCCCTCTTGGCTGCTCATCTACAATGAGTAATGCCTCAAGCAACAACAAATCCAAAGCGAGCAATCGCCCTGAACGAAGGATGAATCGGACCTCATTTTCATCCGACAAAGGCCCCTCGTTTAATTTCCCAAAGACGAGACGATCCAAATCGATGTCATCTAGTTCTTCGGCTTGAATCTGCCATCGCCCGTCTCCAATAGGATGAAACGATTTGATTGATAGCATGAGGTTGAGTTGCTCACCGTCATTTAACCCCATGAACCCACCATACCAATGGGGTCCGAACTCGCCCTGATCATCATTGATTACACCCTGATAGACGCGGTTCAATCGCTTGTCAAGCAATTCATCCAAGGTCATTTCACCGGGATTAGGCGATTCATTGGAAATGGACACAGCAGGAGAGATGATGCCTCCAAAGAGCAACAGAAGGATGGAGAGTGGAAGCATGAATCGAGGCAACCATGGTGATGACAGTTTCATCATGTACCCGGTTAATGCAACCAGAATTGAGACACTGGCGGCGACCATCGTCAACACCCCTGCACCTTTGGATTGACTGGCAAATTCAGTTTGCCCCACTTGGGAACTACCGGTGTCCCATGTTGCATCACCAGTGAATTCCTCAGGGGTTGTGCTTCCCACTCCCATGATGGTCTTGGAGCCAGTGAAACTGTAGGTTTGGTATCGATCGCTCATCCCAGTCCAACACAGGGTATGTTCGCCTTCATTGGGTTCCATCCAACGAATATCATTGACCACGAGATCACCTTCGTATTTGGTACGGATTTCGGGTTCGCTTTCCGCCCGACCTTCAGAATCCCAGAACTCAGGAATCACATTGGATTGTTCAACTTCAAGCGGTGCGGAATCCCAAGAGATCGTTACGGTTAGAGAGCTTAATTGAGCCTCAACATCAAAGCGAAAACAATCCACATCTGCGCCCATCAATCCACCTTGGGTGGTGCTACCGATTAGCGTAATTGCTCGCGGTTCAGAAAAACTCGATGGCTCATCAAAATTGGACGCCTCAGCATCAATACTCCATTCAATGGGCAATGCAATTGTCGATTCACCTGCAAGATGCAATTCCCATGTGACAGGCTGACTGATATCGAATGATATCCGAACATAAACATCATCTCCACTTTCCAAGATGCGCCCATTTGAGTGGTCCAAATCAGCATTTTCCAGAACATAGGGTCCTTGGTTCCCTAATTCGGGCGGCTCAATGGTCCATGCATTGGAGGAGGGTCCAAGAATCAATTCAACGTACAAGTCGGGCCTTGTCATACCCAAGTTGTCCTCGGAAATTCGTAAATCGAACACCATTGATTCGACAGTTGCAGGTAGTAAACTGACCGTCATTTGGGTGGGACTCATCGGGAACTCAAGCACAATCGTGGCTGGTTGAGCTGGATTTGCTTGTCGCTCCTCCCCTGTTAGTGCCATGTCTCCCACCGCTTTAGTTGACAACGAACATACATCGTTGGAACAAACCAAATTCAACGACTGATTTTCCACCGACAAATCTGCGCTTGCAATGGGTGTGGAAAATAGGGAAAACATGACCAGCAAAACTGCCCAACGCCCCCATCGCATGTACCGAGGAATCGGACATGGGGCTTAGCCCTTCGTCCGTTATGATTCAGCGGGAACATCCTGCAAAATGACGCGACACTCACGACAACGATAGCGACCGTTCCCTCTTCGATTTCGAGGGTGCTCTTTGCCACACTGAGGGCATTTCCATAGCCATTTAGAGCGTTTTCTTCGCAGATGTTGACCAAATGCGGCCCCCATCTTGGTCGCAGTCGTATTGGGCCAGAGTGCCTCAAGCCTTCGAAAGGTCCGATCATGACCGGTATATCCCAGTGCATGCAAGAATTCATGGTAAATCAAGAAAGCAGCATACAACCGCCATTCGACCTGCATCGCAACTGGATGGATATCGACACAACGAACATCGGATGGGCCCGAGATTTGGGCTTTGGAAATACCCCTTCTATACCGACAAACCGCATGCAATCTTGTGGCATCTCGTCGAAGAAAACCAAGTGGGATTTCATGTAAATCATTGATGGAAAGGTGCTGCAACTCGGGAATTTGGTGCATGGTCACAATCACCGAGTTTGCGATTTTACGCAAGACCTCGTTATCGTCCATGCGACATCCTTAACGACACCGTTCTTAATCTGACCGAAAAATTGGGCCTTACAGGCCCACCACAACATATACGTCCAACAACCGTTACGGAGAGTGACCATGGTCTCTCGGGCAACCTCGATTCGATTCGCCGTAATTTTGGCACTTTTTTCGATGCTGCTGGCCTTGGCTTCGTCCCCCAATCTTGAGCAATTAAGTTCGAATAATGATGCAATGGATACTGGAGGGCGAAGTGGTCCTGATCTTACTGTAGACTATCTTTCGGCATCTTGGACATCGGCTGATGCCGGTGACAGCAAAAGCATCAGTACCCGAATCAAGAATGACGGAGATTCATCGTCAGGTTCATTCCGTTGGGGGCTCTA